>QNBK01000182.1 GCA_003644105.1 Spirochaetota bacterium
CTCATTACCAAGTGTCCCCTTGATAAGAAGCAGGGTACTGAAAATCAGAATGGCTATCAGCCAGAGTCCCGGTACAACACCGGGCCCGACTTCATCACCTTTGTTTGGAAAGTTAAGAGTAACGATGCCGAAAGCCAGAGCCAGTTCAATAAAAAATACCGGGATAATAATTCTTCCAGCGTACGCTTTTTTTGATGATTTAATTACAAGAAATGTTATTGCAGCAAAGACAACAATCAGAACAGCTATGAAAATCAGCAATCCGGAATCGGTTCCAAAATATTCAATTAGTTTCATTTTTTGCCTACCAGTTAAACAGCCCGAACAGGGATCTTCCCATGTATAAAAGAGGGGAGACCCGGAGGTCTCCCGTTCTTTTATGTAGTCTGTTTAGAGATCGATATGTATTAACGAGCTGCCTTGTATGCATCGTAGTCGGCCTGAACGATTTTATTGAAATCGTCTCTGGTAATATGAACGAGCATGTTTCCCTGGGGTGCATAAGTGGCAATCCAGTCAGGATCGTTGGTAACTTTCTCAAAAATATCATCGTACCAGGCAATGATGTCATCTGAAGTACCGGCTTTGACAGCAAAGCCTCTCCACATCACCTCATTCTCCAGTCCTTCAACACCGAGTTCTTTGAATGTGGGAACATCGGGGAACTGGGGAAGTCTTTCAGCGGTACAGACGGCAGCCACGGAGAAGTCGGGTTTGCCGATGATTTCACCGGGGTTTCCGGTATAGGTAACGCCCTGTTCACCAAGAAGTGCTGCTTTGGCCTTTCCGCCGCTGGCAAAGGGAACCCATGTTCCTTCAATCCCGGCTGCTTTCCAGATCATCTGAGCTGTTACATGGTCCAGTCCGCCGGCTGCTGGGCCGAGCCAGAGCTGGGAACCATTTTTGGCTTTTGCGTCTGCAACAACTTCTTCCCAGGTAACAACACCGGTTTTATTGTTTGTGATAACACATTCGGGGTCTATCTGCATCTGAGCAATCCAGTCGAATGTCATGGGGTCCAGTTCCGAATCAGTGGTTACCAGTTTGGAAACATTGGATTTGGTCATGTACATCAGGGTGTAGCCGTCGGGCTTGGTTGCTGCAACGTATTCCATGGCAACGATACCGCCGGCACCTGCTTTGTTCTCAACCACGAAAGTGGCATCGGTGTACTTGCTGGCGACGTCCACAAACTTCCTGGACAGGATATCTCCGGCTCCGCCGGGACCTGTGTAAACTACCAGTTTAATTGGTTTTGTGGGAAATGCAGGTGCTGTGCTTGTTCCTTCTGCATCACCTTCGGCAAACACAGAGACAGAAGCAATTGCAATCAATAAGAGAACGGCTAATGCTTTCTTCATAAAAAACTCCTTATTATACGTAAGTTAAGGTATTCAACAGTACTTAAATAATCAGTACTTGTACAGATTGAATAAACCTCATATTGGATAATGATAGTTTTCTTAAACTATGTACAATCAAACTTTATTATATCTTCCATTAAAATGACTGATAATAATTAACGGGATTAAAAACAGTT
The DNA here is from genome assembly GCA_003644105.1 of Spirochaetota bacterium. Classification (GTDB taxonomy): domain Bacteria; phylum Spirochaetota; class Spirochaetia; order DSM-2461; family DSM-2461; genus UBA2779. Next base: position 1,541 of record QNBK01000182.1, read on the forward strand.
TATATATAGCCCTCATAATATATAAAAATAGACCCCGCATTAATGCAGGGTCTTTGCAGATTAATAATATTTATTAGAAAGTATTAACTGGCCAGTGCTTCAAGTGCCGCTTCAGCAGCTGATGCTGCATCAGGAGAGTAGATGTCTGCACCGATGGTGTCGCAGAAATTCTGGGTAACCGGGGCACCGCCTATCATGATGGTAACATCGTCCCGATTGCCGTCTTCTTCAAAGGCATTCACGATATCTTTCATATAGGTCATGGTTGTGGTGAGCAGGGCTGAGCAGCAGATGATATCGGCTTTTTCAGTTTTAACGCTTTCGAGAAACTTCTCGGCCGCGATATCGGTTCCGACGTCGATGATCTCAAAGCCCTTGCCTTCCATCATGATTTTCACCAGGTTCTTACCGATGTCGTGGAGGTCGCCCTTCACTGTGCCGATAACAATTTTACCAGCTGCTTCCACTCCGGCGTCAATCATCAGCGGCTTGAGAATCTCGATTCCGGCATTCATGGCTCTGGCGGCGATAAGTACTTCGGGAACAAACACCTCGTTGTTCTTGAACTTCACACCGATGATACCCATGCCGTCCATCAGTCCGCCTTCCAGGACTTCCTTGGCGTTCAGGCCTTCATCCAGGGCTTTCTGGCATAGTTCCTTGGTTACAGGAGCTTGTCCCTTCTGCAGGGCTTCAGATATCTGACTTAAAATTTCCATGGCTTTCCTCACATCTGTTTTGATCAAAGATAGTATTTAAGTCTACTTTAAAACCCCAGTTGTGTCATGTATTGTACTAATGCGTATATCTTTGGTGATTTTTTATCTTTATCACTTCTACCGTGCAAGAAACAGCCTTCTTCATCATATCTTTCGGGCTTTCAGTAGAACATTGAGGAGTAGATCGAAAAGTTCAGTTTCTTTTTCGATATCAACCCCGACTACGTTCCGGAGAAAATCTGCCGAATCAACTGCACTGCCTGAATGAGCAGCCCGAACAATTTCACGGTCCTTCTCATCAGGATTACCATCCGGTCCCGGAGCTTGAAATTCCAGGGCGGATTGAAATACCTCTAATGCCGCCCCGGTATCAAGGCCATGTTTTCTTACAAGTTCAAGGGCGCCGACTACACGGTCCCGGCGTTGGAGCTTACGGGGCAGATCGCGCCCCACCCGGTACACCGTATCTCCCAGGGCCCGGTTACGGAACCGGAAAATCAGATCCGCCACATGAGCTTTGATATCATCGGCGTTGAATACTCCGGGATACTCCCTGTGCAGGGCCGCAGCTGAAAGCTGCATGGCCTTTTCCACATCTTCGGCTACAACTCTGTTTTCCAGAACTTCCCAGATATACAGCGCTTCGGGCTTGTGGGCATAACCGATGTAGGCCGCCGCCGCATGGCCGAAATTGTGGATGTAGAGTTTCCGGGCCACCCAGGGGGCGATGGGGGATACAGCCATGAAGTCGGGAATCTCCGGTACCCTTCCGGTAAATCCATCCCTATCGACAATAAGGGTATTAAAGGGTTCGGCCCAGCTGAGAAGGGGATCTTCAGCGGCGACTTCAACCGGCATGATGGGAACCATTTTCCCGATGCTGGTTTCGATGATGCCGATTCTTTCTTTCTGTTCTGAAGCGGGGATTCCGGCTTCTTCAAAGACGCCCTTTGCCAGATCGGCGGCGCCTTTGAGATTTTCCGCCAGGATGATATCCAGGGGGCGCTTCCTGGAGGTAACAGCGGCGGCAATGGATTTCAGCACGATGGGCAGGGCTCCCGCCCCGACGCAGGTGGCACAGATTTCAGCGCCATCCAGCTCCCGGGCCACAGCCTCCGCATCCCGGGCGTCTACCGCCCGTACCGGGCTTACCTGGTGAATGGTATCACCGGCGTCTGTTTTTTCCACCAGGGTGTAGTGGTTTCGTTCTTTCAGGGCGGCAAGTATTCCCGGGGCTACATCGGCGAATACCGCCTCGAACCCACCCCGGGTAAATACCGGGGCGATGAAAGAGCGGCCGATATTGCCGGCTCCGAATATCACAATTTTCGGGGTTTTATTTTTATTCACCGGTCTGTTCTCCAAGTTCCCGGCGGTAGGCTTCAAAATAGGGTTTCATGGCATTGAATTTCTGTCCCGGTTTATCCTCGTAATATACGCCGCCCAGGCAGGTAAGGGCCACCGAACCGGCGGCAATACCGCTGATAACCGCCTCTTTCAGATTTAGTTTTCCCCCTGCATCAGAACCATCGGCCATCTGGTGGGCCAGCTGATGGGCCAGGGAATCGATCATTCCGCCGACAAAGTTATCGCCGCAACCGGTGGTGTCCCGCTTCTTCGTTAAAGAGGCCACCACCTCATCGGCGTAGCGGCAGGTGGGCATGGCCGATCGTTCACTCCGGCCGGCCTGCTCCAGCAGAACATCATCGGCTCCCTGAGTTACCACCACACCGCGGCAACCCCGGCCGAGAAACCAGTTCATAGCGGCTTCGGTCGTGGCCTCCCCGGAGATTTTAAGGGCTTCCTCCCGGTCTGTCACCAGGAGGTCAATATTCGAATAATCATCCACCAGAGGCCAGGGCCTGCCCTGAAGACGGGCTTCATTTCGAAAATCGAAAACCGTGGTTACCATAACAAAAGCCCCGGCCTTCCGGCCCCTTCGGCAGAGCATCTCCAGATTATCGTGGATGGGGGGAACCAGAGCCGTGCCCCCGAAAAGCAGGAACTCGGCATCGAAAAAATCCCCGGGGAGGGATTCCGGACCGTAAGCCCCGGCGGCGCCGATGGTGTTGATAAAGGTACGCTCCCCCCGGCCGCCGTTGAAATTCGGATCCGAAAGAACATCCGTGGAAGGGGTGGGAAGGTTGGACTCACTGTAATCCCCCGACGAGAAACCGGCCTTTCTCAGCAGTCCGGTAAAACGCCTCCCGTTTTCATCCCGGCCGAGTACTCCAGCGAAGCGGTAACGGATATCCGGGTTCTGCTTCACCTGATGGGCATGGATAACAGGAACAATCCCCGGACCGCCGATGTTCGAACTGTCCGGTTCTCCGGCAGAAGCAACCTCTGCCAGAAGTTGTTTATAGTCCCCGGCGGCAAAATCTGCAAAAGCCTCGGCAAACACCAGTCCCCCGGTGGCCAGACCCCCGTCTCCGGGATTCCGGGTTGTCAGTTTTCTGTAAATGTCAGAGGAAAAATCCACATGACCGTAGAGGTTGTCCACCAGGGAGCAGCCTGTGGCGTTTACCCGAATCATCTTACTCACTTTTTTTACCCGCAGCGCCTGATTCGGCAACGTCCGGGCCGCTGTTCAGAAAAACCGCATAGTCGCTTACCAGAAGACGCCAGGGCTCCTCATCCTCTTCAATGGCGGGAAATCTCTTCAGGGTATCGTAGAAACGGTTGTCCGTTGCATCATCGTTGGTTTTACTCACCTCACCGGTGAGCACCCGGCCCCTGCCCTTCTCGCCGTAGAATCGGTGGTACATCCCTGTTGTGAGGGTGATGCTCTCCCCGTTTTTAAGAATGATGGACTCTCCGGCGGAGACTGTTCGGGGGATGCCGTCCACCATCACTTTCACAGGAGTATCCATGAGCTCCTCCCGGGCATCTGAGTTCCAGAGTTCGAGAACCAGGTTCCCGCCTCCCCGGTTGATAATGTCCTCGGTCTTGTCCCAGTGGAAATGCTGCAGGGTTACCTGATCTTCCCCCACCACCATGATTTTTTCTGCATAGATTTTCTGTGGTTCCCGGGGGTTGCCGTTCCGGATTGTGAAGAGCATCAAGCCCCGATTCTCATAGTCCTCCAAGCCGAAGTCGGTGAGGTCCCATCCCAGGCCGCCTTCGAAAATGGCCCGGCAGTCCTCTTTGGAGTTCTTCCAGTCATCCAGGGTCCAGTCCGCCCAGGGGGGGAGGGCGAAATTCTGATCCTCGAAGAAAGAGCGGGCCTCTTTCAGGTAACCGTTGATGGTGCTTCGTTTCATACTTTGTCTCCTGTAATTTTCATTTTCAGAGTTTCAATTTGTTTTTCATTTATAATGACCTCTCCCGCGATCAGGCTGAAGAGCATTTCCGAAGCCCGCCGGCCCAGCTCTTCATGAGGCTGAATAACGGAAATCATCCCCGTGGGGAACCAGGGGGAATCCTCACCGAATCTGGCAATCATCGGCAGGGGAGGATTGCGGCGGCTGGGGTTTTTTACCCGGCCGCGGCCTCTCCCGCTGCTGCGCTGTTTCAGCAACCAGTTCAATTTCTGAGCCAGACCGTCGGATGACACCATAAAAGCATCGGGGAGGCGGCCTGATTCGGCAAGCCTTTCCAGCCAGCTGCTGATATCCAGGCTTTCAGAATTCCGTTCATTCAGAAGGAGTTCTTCAACCGTATTTTCGAGAAGTCCCGCGGCCTTTACCGCATCATAAAACCCCAGGCGGCGGTTCTCCAAAGTGGTAATCTCCAGGTTAAAACCCAG
>QNBK01000183.1 GCA_003644105.1 Spirochaetota bacterium
CGAGACTTTCCAGCAGACGTTCCGAGGCGGATAGAGTTGTTGTAAAGTTCGACGGGGTTGAAGTTGCAGAAATCCCCATGCTGGAGAAGATGGAAGACATAGCCAGAGAAACCTTCCTTCTCAAACAGCCGATTACTGTTGGAAAAACCATTATCAGAGCTACTATTAAAAATGTTACCAAGGAAATAGGTAAGGATGCGATGCAGCAGGGGCTGAGCGATCAGGGAGTAGGCGGATTTTTTGTCGGACTTCTTGCCGGTATTGCCGCTGATGTTGCTGTAGATGCAACTGAGAATGCCGACTTGAGAATTTCCCAGTTTTTTCCCTCGTATGCCCGGGCTGTAGAGATTTCCGTTCCTCCGGGAACATACAACGTTACCGTGGAATACTGGAATGGAAAAAACCTGATGAGAGCAGTGGACCATGGATCCCGGGAATTTACTCCCGGTGGTCTGAACCTTATTGAAAGTTACATGCTGCAGTAATTGATGAATCCTGGAGGAATCATGTCGAACGGAGTTAAGAATTACAAATATTATCGATTGGCTGCTGTTGTCGTAATTGCTGTGCTTTTTATAAGCAGCTGTGCAACAGGATCGGCCCCTGCCTCGGGAAGCAGCGGGGGGAAAACTCCCGCCTGGGTAAGTGATAAAGATTCGGCATACCCTTCGGATAAATATCTGGCGGAACTTGGTGAAGGGGACAGCCTTAAAGGGGCCAAATCGAATGCCGCCGGTGCTATTGCGCAAATTTTCCGTACCAGAGTCAAAGTGGACAGCAACATTCGGACCCGCTATTCGGAGATTACCGGTAAGGGCGGTGAAACCCTGGGTATGGTAACCAAAACAGATTTCGACCAAAGCATCGGACAGTCCTCTGATGAGTCTTTATCCAACCTTAAATACGGTGAATCCTGGACGGATGAGATGGGCCGGGTGTATACCATTGCTTATCTGGACAGGGCGGAAACCGGCAACCTGTACCGTTCGCGTATCGTTGATAACGATGAGAGAGTTTCAGAACTGCTGGATAGGGCCCGGAGTCAGAATGAGCCCCTCCGGCGTTTCGCCTTTATGGATGCCGCTCATGTCTATGCCGAGGTGAATCAAACTCTGCTGGAACAGCTGGAAATTATCAACATGCCCATGGCGCGGTCGGTTATACACCCCTACGACCTTGGAGAACTACGGGCTGCCAAGGCGGATCAGGCCTCTGCCCTGAAAGTCCGGGTTGAGGTTTCCGGCGATCCGGAAGGGCGCATCAATGCGGTGCTTTCTGATTGGGTGACTGATAAGGGTTTCTCCGTCTCCCCCGGAGGAGATTTATTTTTAACCGCAGTTGTTGCGATTACACCGGTTAAGCTGAATAACAATTATGAAAATTTAAGTTGGGAACTCAACCTTTCCCTTATAGACAGCACTGGAGTCCCTGTGGTTTCTCTCCCCCGGCAGAACCGTTCCTCAGGTGTGAGTGCCTCGGCGGCGGAATCCCGGGCCTACAACGATATGGCCGAGATGATTCAGAAGGATTTCGACCGGGAATTCAGCGCCTATCTGACGTCTTTTCTGGAGAAATAAGATGATGGATCCTGGGGGCAGAGCGTTTTTGTTTCTGCCTTCAGTTCTGTTTCTCTTTCAGTGTTCTTCGCCGCCGGAGGTTTCTGTACAGGAAGTGTCTGTAACCTCACAGTCTTCAGCAGAAATACCTGATGAAACGGTTGCTCAGGCGGCAGTTGATTCCGGGAGTCCCCGAGTTATCCTGGCTGCACTGCTAGAAGCGTATCCTGACAGAATAAGTTCACTTGAAATCCGGAATAATGACTGGAGCATTCTTGTAGGCGGAGAGCTCTACTATTGGTCCGAAGGTCGCCTTCTTCCGGAATACAAGCTTGAAAATGCTGAAGATTATGTTTCCTATCATTTTAAACCCTATCCGGAAGAACTCCCGCCTCTTCGTGAGTTCAGCACTGAGGAATTGGATAAGCTGAAAGAGATTCTGAAACAGAGGGAATCTCTGAACGATACAAGATTCTCAGGATTTATGACCTCATTGTGGGGAATGGGCGATTATCTGACGGCGGAAAACACTGTTATCCGAACTGATTTCCTCGGCTACAACATCAGAGTTCATCCGGATGTGGAAGATGCCCTGAAACGGGTTGAGATGAGAATACTGCAAGTTGCAGCATCTGATGATGCCGTAGCTGTCTGGATTGAAAACCTGAGTAGTGCAGGGGCCTACGTCTGGCGGAATATCGCAGGCTCAGCCAACCGCAGCCTTCATTCATACGGCATTGCCATCGATCTTATTCCGGGGAATTACAGGGGGAAGCAGGCCTATTGGAGGTGGGCTGCGGATTTCTATGATGAGTGGTGGACGATTCCCTACACCGAAAGGTTTCAGGTTCCCCGGGAAGTGGTTGAGGCTTTTGAGGCAGAGGATTTTATCTGGGGAGGCAAGTGGCTTCTCTTTGACCAGATCCATTTTGAGTATCGTCCTGAGCTGATAATTCTGGGCCGGATTGCCGGTAATTAAGTTCTCTGAAAGCCATATTGCATGAAAAAAGGCCGCCCGGGATCGAGCGGCCTTTCATATTCTTCATGGAAGTTTACTTGGGTGGAATCGCCAGTATCTGGCCCGGATAAATCAGGTCGGGATTCTGAATTATTCTGCGGTTGGCTCTCCAGATTTTCGGCCAGAGATAGGGATTATCGAAGATTTCTTCCCGGTTGGATATCCTCCAGAGGCAGTCGGTGGCTACATCTCTGTACACGACGGTGTAGGTCTGGGAAACGGCATTGGCCTCATAGACGTCGATGTAGGCATCAGCCTGGCGGAAATAATCTTTGGCCAGGTCGAATTGACCGGCATTTCTGGCGGTAACACCCTTTTCCCACAGGGTTTGGGCAAAAGCCAGATAGTCGGTATTCTGCTCATCAGCATTAACCTGTGTATCGCTGTCTTTAATAGGAATATCTTCGGGGACATCCTCTGAATTATCATTAATCGGTTCATTCAGGGCACGAAGCTGTGCATCTTCAATATCAACAGCCTCAACCTCTTTTGAACGGTCGATGAGAGGATTGGTACTCAGAAACTCTTCTCCGTCCCAGGGGCGGGCCTCATTAACAGTACCCTCGGCATTCAGGGTTCTCAGCCTGGATGCGGCCTCAATGCGTTTCTGTGTTTCCGACATCAAGACATCGGTCTCGGACTGTTGTTTCCGAACTGCACTGGTACGGGCTGCCAGAACAGACTGTCGCTTGGCCTCGGTAAGCAGTGCTGCACTTTCATTGATATCGTAGGAACGGAACGCCGAGATACCGTCGAGATAGTATTCGTTGGCAGCGGCCAGCTCATCGGGGGCATAGATGAAGGCTTCGTTATCCTCAGCATCACCCAGATAATTTTCGGTGTCCCTGCGCAGGATACCGATGTAGCGGATGTTTTCACTCAGATTGTAATGCAGGCGGGATTGGGCCGCCAGAGTTTCATCGGCCTTCACCTGGGATGCGGATAATTGACCGGCATCGAACAATCTGACTGTTTCCAGGGCCAGCTTCTGTGTTCCCGCATATTCATCAGGGGCAAATTTATCAGCATCAATTTCATTCAATGCATCATCACCTCGGTAGAACTTGTCTTCGTACTCCTGCTTTCTGGCCAGAAGGGTTTTGTCGTAAAGCTTGTTTGCATTGTCTATCACAGTCAGAAGTTCAGATCTGGCAGCATCCGGATCCGTGTCTCCCAGAGTGATGGCTGCGTTGAGTTGCGCAACAAGACCCCGGTATTCAGAGGGATAGTAGCTGTTGGCCCCTATCAGGTTGGCTCTCTGTACGGCATCTCTGGCCGTATTGATATCCAGTTCGGAAAGTGGATCGGGAGCTCTAACCTCCACCTCTACCGGTTCAGTTTCGGTTTGGGGTTCGGGGGTAGTTTCTGCAGGTTCTTCAACCGCTGGAGTTTCTTCTGGTTCAGGGGTGGTTTTACACCCTGCAAAGATAAGAACCAGTGAAACGGATAAGGCCGCAATAAGAATCCGCAATGAGCGTGAGATTGTCATGTCCAGACCTCCCTAATTGTCTATCAGTCTAGCATGAGGCAATAGGGGCGTCAAACCTGGGAGACCCCGGAGAAAAAAAAACGGCCGCCTTGAGGCGGCCGAAACAGTTTTTAAAGTAAATTACTCGCTGTAGAAAAGAGACCGCTCTGTTTCAAAGTCGAAAAACTGAACTTTTTCCATTGTCGGGGTAAAGTTAACCTCGTCACCGACATGATAGTCGTTCTCCGGAAGGGAACGGGCAATAAACTGGTTCTCTTTGGTATCAATGTATAGATGTGTTTCGTTACCCAGAGGCTCGATAACCGTAATTGAGGCTTTGAGATTGTTGGCTTCAGGCTTTTTGGTGAATATCAGGTCTTCAGGGCGTACACCGATGTATAATTTCTTCCCGACATAGGATTTGAGGACTTCCTGCCTGTCTTTAGGAATAACAAGGGTAAGACCATCTTCTTTAGCCAGAATCTTACCACCTTCCTCAACAATATCGGCTGGAGAAATGTTCATTGGAGGAGATCCGATGAATCCGGCAACAAAGCGGTTGATGGGATCGTTGTAAAGCTTGAGAGGAGTACCGATCTGCTGAATGATTCCGCTCTTCATCACAACAATCTTATCACCCATGGTCATGGCTTCAATCTGGTCGTGGGTTACATAAACCATGGTGGCATTGAGTCTGGTGTGCAGAGATGAAATTTCAGCACGCATCTGGACACGGAGCTTGGCGTCGAGGTTGGAAAGCGGCTCATCAAAGAGGAACACTTTCGGCTTACGGACAATAGCCCGGCCTACGGCGACACGCTGACGCTGACCGCCGGAAAGAGCTTTGGGCTTGCGTTCCAGTAGCTCCTCAATATCAAGAATCTGTGCAGCTTCCTTTACACGGGCTTCAATTTCTGCTTTGGGAAACTTGCGGATCCGCAGACCGAAAGCCATGTTATCGTACACGGTCATGTGGGGATAAAGGGCATAGTTCTGAAACACCATGGCGATGTCCCTGTCTTTCGGGGCCTCATCGTTCATCCGCTTGCCGCCGATGAACAGATCGCCGTCGGTGATGTCTTCCAATCCCGCAATCATCCTGAGAGTTGTGGATTTACCACAGCCTGAAGGACCTACAAGAACGACGAATTCCTGATCACTTACTTCGATGTTTACCTTATCAACTGCTTTAACGCCGCCGTCGTAAACTTTTGTGATATCCTTTAACAATACTTCTGCCATTTGGCTTACCTCCCCCGTTAAGGGTTTTATTTTATGTGATTGGAAGACTAACCCGATTCTGAGCTGCTGTCAAATCCCGCTTACCCGGTTTTTTAAAATTGACCTCCTCTCCGAACCCGACAGGGAAAAAACTATGGAGAGATCGGGTTCAGGTGAAGATCGAAAGCAGTATTGTAAACAGTACCATGGAAAGCAGTGCTACCGGGTAAACCGCTCCGTATCCTGCTTCCACTGCAGCGCCCAGTCCGGGAGTGCTTGTCATGGTTCCGCAGAGGGCTCCGGCCAGAAGCATCCAGTTGAGCTTCAGGATGTATCTTCCAAACAGATACCCGCTGGCCATGGATGTCACAGCTCTGTAGCCGTAACGAAGGCCCACAACGGAAAGAAACAGAACAATCCCCAGTTCTCTGACTGTGGCGAGTGCGGCGGTGGGCATACGGAATCCAGGGGCCTGACACGGCCTTTGTACCCGAGAACAAGACCGGCAGCGAGTATTCCCCCGGTGGATCCCAGGCCCACCCGGCCCAGAGTTCCCAGCAGATACCCTGCTGCGATAACAATAAAAAATTCCAGGAGACGAAATTTTCCTTCTGTAAAACGTTCTTCTTCGGGATTAATGTCCAGATCTTCACAAAATGCCTGATTCTCTTTTCCTGCGTCCAGTTTGAAAATTACAGGTATCAGCTGCATTCCCAGAACAACGATGAG
>QNBK01000184.1 GCA_003644105.1 Spirochaetota bacterium
AGCTTCCAGGGCGTCGTTACACATGGTTCCCCAGCTGGCCATAGGCGGTGATACCCCCAGGCCGATAAAACTCATAAAAGCTTCAATAAATATCGCCGAGGGAATCAGCATGGTAACGGTAACTATAATCGGACCCATCGCATTGGGAATCAGATGACGGATAAGAATGTTCCAGGTTGTGGTTCCCATGATTTTAGCGCCATGCACATAGTCCTGTTCTTTTAAGGTGAGTATCTGCCCCCTCACCACTCTGGCCATGTTCACCCAGTAAACCGATCCCAGGGCGATTATGATACTCAGGATGCCTGTGTCTCCGGGCAGAATCACCATAATAAGGATTACATAGAGTGTCAGGGGGATGGTGGATACCACATCCACAAATCGCATCATGATATTATCCATATTTCCACCGGCATAGGCTGAGATTCCACCGTATAGTATCCCGATTATCAGATTAGTCAGAGCGGCAATAAAGGCAACAAGCAGAGAAATCCTGGCCCCTATCATCAGACGGGTAAGAAGATCGCGGCCGAGTTTATCAGAACCCAGAAGGTAAGTTTTATTATGTACTTTGGTAGTTTCAGTTACCCTGTTGCCGTCAGGATCGATCAATTCCAGGGGCTTCACACTGAAGTCAACAAAAACCGGCCGCCCGTTGAAATCGTAACTCGTCATTTTTTTCGAGAGATCTTCCTTGATTCTCGGCAACGCAACTATCAATTCTCCATCCCGGGCCACATGAATCGGTTTCAGATTCTTCGTGACATAGATGTAGTCACTGCCCATGATGAACACATTCATCCTGGGGGGGATATTCACAAAGCTGAGTTCCTGCTTTTCATAGCTGTGGGGAGAAATCATGGGACCGAACACGGCAAAGAGTATGATAAAGAAGATAAGAAACAGTCCGAAGAGAGAAGCCGGTTTATGTCTGAATCGAAACCAGACATCCCCGGAATAGCTTCGATGCTTTAAGGCCAGGGTTTCACTTTTCTCCCGGGAGTATTCCAGCTCTTCCCAGAGATTTTCATCCATTACACTTGATTTATTCATATTTAATCCGGGGGTCGATCAAGACGTAAAACATATCAACAACGAAAATCATCACCACCAGGAAAGTGGCATAAAAAATGGTGATGCCGAGTATCGTTGTGTAATCCCGATTGGTGATACTCGTTACAAAATGCTTACCCATACCCGGCAGGGCAAAGATTTTTTCTATCACAAAGGAGCCGGTTAAAAGGGCGGCGACTGTAGGACCCAGAATGGTAATCACAGGTATCAAGGCATTTCTCAGGGCATGGCGTACAACTACCTTGAACTCGGTAAGCCCCTTGGCCCTTGCTGTCCGAATATAATCCTGACCCATTACTTCCAGCAGACTGGAACGCATCAGCCGGGCCAGAAAAGACATGGCATATCCGCCCATGGCAATTACAGGCAGTACATATCCCAGGGGTGAATCAAAACCGAATGCCGGCAGCCAGCCCAGTTTGTAACTGAACACGTACATCAGCAATGTGGCAATTACGAACGAGGGAATGGTAACACCGATTGTGGCTAACAGCATGGTGAGTACATCCTGCCATTTCCCGTTTTTGAGGGCCGCAACAATTCCCAGGGGTATGGATGCCGCCAATACAAAAAGAATGGTTATCAGGCCGAGTTTACCTGAAACAGGAAACCCCTCTCTGATAAAATCATTCACCCTCATACCCGGATACTTAATGGACGGTCCGAGGTCACCTTTTAAAAGACCGCCCAGATAATCAATAAGCTGTTCCATGAGAGAGGCATCAAGGTTGTATTTTTCATTCAGAGCCGCCTCCACTTCCGGGGGCAGTTCCCTCTGTGCGGTAAAGGGTCCGCCGGGAATGGCATGCATCAGAAAAAACACAAGGACGGAAATCAGTAGCAGAGTCAGAATCATCATGCCCATTCTTTTTAAAATATATTTATGCATACGGACACTCCATTCGGACTACAATATGGGGGATTAATTGAATGTTCAATAGAAACCGGGAAATACACAACGATGCATAAACTGATTAAAGCGATGATTTTCGATCTGGATGACACTGTTTACAGCGGTGATGAGACAATTCCCGGTGTTGCTGATTTTATGAAAATTCCGGGTGACATCGGAATAGACGTTCGATTTTATACGAATCGGGTAATTCTAACCCCCGGAGAAAGCATGATAAATAGAACCCTGTTGCTCCCCCCGCCCCTCCTGTTAAACGGCATTGAACTGGATGGCAAAGGCTCAAAAGGATCGTGCTACCACGTGGTATGCCTGGGTTCATTTCAGGGGATTCAAAAAGAGTATGAACTCGAAGAAGCTATGAATAAAGATCAGGAACAGAGTTCCGTAAGAATTCCGGCCCATCCCGGATGGTGCGGTAACACAATGGAGAAAGCAAATCGCCATTATTTTGACGGAGTGGAGATTTTCAACCACGTCTGTCATTGGCTGAACGGGAAAAGTAACGGCCCAACCTGCATTTCTCACAAGTCCCGATTGGATCCTTGAATGATTCCGAATATACGCTGCTTCACTTACCAAGGAGTAATAATCCTCCATCAGAAGTATTCACATCAGAATCATTGTTTACAACAACTTTAGGATGATCCAGTTCTTGAAGATTCAGCTGAGAGGGATTACACTGTGTCTTCATAAGGGTTTTTTCCTTTTTTGTATGTTGTTAGTACGTATACAATAACACAGGAAGAACCCTTATTTTATTTATTTTTGTGAGAAATGCAGACTAGACTTCAAATAGAAATTGATAAAGAAAGAGGATTTATTCAATGCAGATAAAAAAAATCGGTTTAGTTACTTTGATTTTTATTTTACATTTTTTACTTATTACGCATCCCATCTTTTGTTCTGAAATTGATCAGTTTACCAATAGGGAAAAATATCAGGACAGTACATTGGATTTTACCAAAATACTAAACCAATACACTAATAGTCTTATTCTACAGAGTGTTCATAATTTTAATGAGAACAATCAACAAGAAGAATTAACATTAAGCGAAATACATCAAAAGGTGGCTTTTGATATTTATATGACAACAGCTGGAAACCGTATTGATAAATATATCTTTATCAATCCATCTGAAATAAACCTACCATATTCGCTTTTATTTAAAAGTGGTCAAGGTGCCATACAGAAATGGGTCAAGAGAGAGGAAAATAAACCTTACTGGGTTTATATTGATAATAATATTTATTCTAATACCTACCCCGATGCTTTTAACAAAAATGTAATAATTAAGATTGGCGATGAGTTTATTGGATCAGATAAGGTTGATCATTTTTTCGATCAGGGTTATGCATATTTTATTAAAAGTAATTTTGGCCTTGATGATGAGTTAGCTAAGGACTATGGAAGAGATTCTGAATACAGCTGGTATGGACTGGCAGCCGGCGGGGTCTTTTCATTTGCCGATCTTAGAGCCAACTGGGGCGGCTACCAGTTTTATAAGAACCTTTTTATTGAAGAAAACTCTCTTTTAATTGTTTCTGAAAATGGTGTTGTCAGCATGGGACATAGTTTTGATTGGTCTGAATATGTAGATTGGCAGTTTGATGAATTAGAAAATCCATCATTTTTTTCTGATATTATGAAAGAAAGAATTTACAAACATATAAAGGAGAATATTGACTGTTATAGGAAAACCTATAAGTTTTTAGAGGCAAGAGATATGTTCAGCCTGGCTGAAAGACGTGATACTTTCTATCTTTCAGAGGATTTACAAACTAAAAAATCCAATGTTGCATATTTCAAGGAACTTCTTACAGCTCTGCACCCTGAATAGACAAATCCTTTTGACAGTTCTATCTTGCCCCGGTACATGAGAAAGACACTCAGAAATGATATGCTTTTGCCGGTTCTCTACCTCAAAGACCTATCAGCCAATGTATTCGGAGATAACCTGGCGTCCATTCACAGAGATAGTGTCAAGGGCCTATCAGCAGCTAATATTGTCAGTTAAAGAAAGGTGGGGAAGATAGTTTTAATAAGTGGTAATAGAAAGCTTTCCGGCAATAAGTATACTTATATCAGGGAGTAAGCACCACGCAGAACGTATCAGAATCCCGGGCAGAATGGGTGATAAAGGATTATTCTGAGCTCACCCACAGACTGCTCAAAGAAATGAAACTGGAGACAGCATGATTAATAGAACCTTCCGTTATCAGGAATCAGCAAGCTGGTTTAAGGGAAATACCCATCTTCACACCACCGCTTCCGATGGGGGTAATACCATTGTGGAAATTGCAGAACTCTACGCCGAAGCCGGATACGACTTTATATTCATTACCGATCATGGTGTGTGTTCAAATGTTGAACAATCCAGTCCAGTGGCTCCCCCGCTCCTTCTGTTAAACGGCATTGAACTGGATGGCCAAGACTCAAAAGGTTCGTACTACCACGTGGTGTGCCTTGGGTCTGTTAACGTTATATTCAGCAACTACAATCTTGAAGAGGCTATGATTCTGGCAAAAGAACAGGGGGCTTTAAGAATTCTGGCCCATCCCAGATGGTGCGGTAACACCATGGAAGAAGCAAATCGCCATGATTTTGACGGAGTGGAAATTTACAACCACGTCTGTCATTGGCTTAACGGAAAGAGTGACGGCCTAACCTACTGGGACAACATGCTGGCAAAGAATCCTGCAACTTTGAGTTTCGCAGCCGATGATGCACATTTGCTGTCCGAGCACCCGGGATTCAACGGAGGCTGGATTGTTATTAACGCTTCCGAACTGAATGAAGAAAGTGTGTTGAAAGCAATAAAGATGGGTCAGTACTACTCATCCTGCGGCCCTGATTTCAAGTCTATCCGCCTCCAGGGCAGTATCCTTGAAATTGAAACATCCCCGGTACAGTTTATCAGACTGGCCGGCCCGGGAAACAAGGGTTGGCGAACAGGTTCTTTTACCGGGAACCTGTTAACCCGAACTTCGATTGAACTTCCCGAAAACTGGGATTACATGTATCTGGAGATTGAGGATGGAAAAGGGAAAAGAGCCTGGAGTAATACGCTTTTTGTGTAACTGATCTCATATCCAAAGTCCATATAATCACATCAAAACCGCGATCACATTTTTTTACACATGCATCCTGATATGAAATCTGAAGCGACCGTCATCTGGGGAAACTCTGAAACTCAACAATTGGTACGCCCTTAAAAGTTGAGTCATTCATCTTTTTCGTGTTAATTCATTTCTCAGAGGTAAAAATTGAATCAGAGATTTCTCAATAAACTCACTATTTAATAATGTGAATAATTTATGACCCTCTATTCTGTTTTTCGACAAACCATTTTTCCAGATCATAGGTAGTGATTTCAGAGAAATCCCTGATTACCATATCAGCACCGTTTTCCAGTAACACATTCTCATTGTCTTCTCTGGCAATT
The DNA here is from genome assembly GCA_003644105.1 of Spirochaetota bacterium. Taxonomy (GTDB): domain Bacteria; phylum Spirochaetota; class Spirochaetia; order DSM-2461; family DSM-2461; genus UBA2779. Next base: position 5,431 of record QNBK01000184.1, read on the forward strand.
CCCAGCACCAGGCCGAAGTTTCCCCTGGCCCCAGCTTGTACTCCAGAAACTGCATCTTCAACAATAATTGCTTTGCTATAAACAACTTTGAGATTATCACAGGCGGCTAGAAAAATATCCGGCTCCGGTTTACCTTTCATATTTAATTCGGCCGAAATAACTCCGTCCACACGGGTACCAAACAGTTCCAGTAGACCGGCTGCTTTCAGTACTTGTTTACAGTTCTTACTTGAAGAAGCTACGCCAAGTTTTATACCCATACTCTTCAGATTTTTAATCATTTTGACAGTAGAATTGTACACCTGCACACCTTCACTGGCCAGAATTGTATTGAAGGTGAAATCCTTCATGTTACCCAGTCCACAGATAGTTTCCTTTTCAGGAAAATCTGTTGGGTCTCCAAATAACAGATTTATCCCGCGTGAAAGAAGGAAAGATTCAACACCCTTGTATCTTGGCTTTCCATCGACAAAGGGTAGATAATCTTTATCATGTGTAAACTCAACAAATGCTTCGCCG
>QNBK01000185.1 GCA_003644105.1 Spirochaetota bacterium
AACCATGCGTATCATCAGCGGATTTCTGATGGTGTACTATTTCGTCATAATTACCAGTTTCATACTCAGCTGGATCCGCACATCAACTCCGGGAATTCTGAAGTTCAAAGGTTTCATCAATACCCTGACTGAACCCTACATGAAACATTTCAGAGGGATAAGCTGGCTCAGATTCGGTATGGTTGATTTCTCATCCATACTGGGTATCGTTGTGTTGAGTTTTCTGCTGTTTCTTACCCAGAACCTGGCTGCCGGTGTCTTTCCCACCTGGTACAGTCTTGTGTTCTGGCTCATCCTGAGGATTTGGGGATTTGTTGCTTTTTTTATAATGATTCTGGCCGTGGTGATGCTGTTCCGTCTGATAACACTCTACGCCATGAAGGGCTCAAAACCGAACTGGATAGATAGTATCGATCGTTTTCTCTTTCCCCTGGTATCCCGATTTCTGGGAATATTCACAAACAAGACAGTGGCCTACCCTCTTGCCCTGGGGATATTTGCCGCAGTCCTGATTGCCTTCAGATACCTGGCCGGCTGGGGCCTGATTGAACTCCTGAACTATCTTAATACAAAGCTCAATGCACTCAGGGTATACTGATTAGAAGATGTTCCTAGGCGAATTAACCTACCCGGTGGCGAATATTGAAGGTGTCGGACCCGCCGCTGTCCGAAACCTGGCCGCTCTGGGTGTGGTTAATATCGCCCAGCTCCTACGTCATTATCCTGTCCGCTATGAGGATAGAAAGAACACTGTTCCCCTCTCTGAATCTTCCTCTGAACATCCGGCGGTTACTGTGGCCGGTGTTCTCCGTCATGAATACATCAACTGGAAAAAAGGACAGGCCCTGAAAGTAACTGTGGCCGATGCCAGCGGCGAGGCCTCCATGCTCTGCTTCGGCAGGAATTTTCTGGCGGGCAAGCTTCCACCGGGTAAGGTGATACGATTAACCGGTCCTTTTGAAAGAAACAAGTTCGGCGAACTACAGTCCGGCTCCTTTGTTTTTGAAGATTTTGATGCAGATTCCGAGAGTAAGAATTTCGGCCATGTACTTCCGGTTTACCCCTTGAGCGGCAGCCTGAATCAATCTCTGCTGCGAAAGGCCATTCGCTCTGCCCTGGACTCCTATGCCGTCGGTTTGAACGACGAGCTGCCCTTTTCCCTGAGAGAGGAATTCGGGTTCCCGGGTAAAGGGGAGTGCCTGAGCAGCATTCATTTCCCCGAGGAGCTCGTCGATGCCCAGGCGGCCCGAAAGGCCCTGATTTACGAGGAACTCTTTCACCTGCAGCTCACCGTAGCAAGGCGGGCCGCCGCGATGAGGCCCGAAGGCCGGGAATCCCGTCCCTGGTCGGATAAACTTATCGATAAGCTGCGGGGCGAGTTGCCCTTCCGACTTACAGCGGATCAGGAGAGTTCCCTGAAGGATATCAAAGCCGATCTCTCCTCGGATCGTCCCATGTCCCGACTTCTTCAGGGAGAGGTGGGCTCAGGTAAGACTCTGGTGGCCTTTATGGCCGCCCTGGGGGTGATTGCCGCCGGAAGGCAGGCCGCATTTATGGCCCCGACAGAATTGCTCGCCAGGCAGCACGCCGATAATGCGGCCGCTCAGCTGGAGCCCCTGGGGGTAAGGGTGGCCTTTCTTACCGGAGATGTTACCGGGGCATCCCGGGGCGCCCTTACCACTGCTCTGGGCGCCGGGGAAATCGATCTTGCGGTGGGAACCCACGCCCTTTTCGGTTCGGATGTAACGTTCAAAAACCTGGGACTGGCGATTATCGACGAGCAGCACCGCTTCGGCGTCGAGCAGCGGCGGAAGCTGACTGATAAAGGCCTTGCCGTAGATGTACTGGCCCTCTCTGCCACGCCGATACCCCGAACTCTGGCCCTGACAGCCTTCGGAGACATGGATGTCTCCTCGATAAAAACCATGCCCGCCGGCCGACTGCCGGTGGAAACCCACCTGGCCCGTATGGGCAATGAATCCAAGGTTTATAATTTTGTCCGCCGGGAACTGCAGGCGGGAAACCGGGCCTATTTTGTTTATCCCCTGATTGAAGAATCGGATAAAAGTAATCTCAAGGATGCACAGAACATGTTCTCCCATCTCAGTACAGTGGTATTCCCGGAATTTAAAACAGCACTGGTTCATTCAAGGGTGGATGAAGAAGAAAAACGGCGCATCATGAGAGACTTTCGTGAAGGCCGGCTGGATGTACTGGTGGCCACCAGTGTCGTTGAAGTTGGAGTAGACATACCCCAGGCCAGCTGCATGGTGGTGGAACATGCCGAGAGGTTCGGCCTCTCCGCCCTGCATCAGCTCCGGGGCCGGGTGGGACGTAGCAGCAGGCAGTCTTACTGTTTTCTGGTTTACAATGAACCTTTGAGTGATGATGGGAAAAAACGCCTGATGATAATGAAGGAAACCCACGATGGATTTGTTCTTGCTGAAGAAGATCTGAAGATGAGAGGCCCCGGTGATATGGCGGGAACCCGGCAGTCGGGATTTCTCAAGCTCAGTATCGCCGACCCGGTTCGGGATTTAAGCGTTCTTATCAAAGCCAGGGAAAAAGCCCGGGAGATTACCGCAAAAGACCCCGAACTTCTTGATGCAGGCATGTCCGGGTTGAGAGAGCTCTTCTCCTGCTGTCCTCCTTTTGATGAAAACCTGTTGAGGACCGGATAGATGAGGATAACCGGAGGCCGTTTCCGCAGCCGTACCGTAAAATGTCCCCCGGGTGTGATACGCCCGGCGATGGACCGGATGCGGGAATCCATGTTTTCCATACTCGGAAATCTTGAGGGTTTGAGTTTTCTCGATCTTTTTGCCGGTTCCGGTGTGGTGGCTCTTGAAGCGTTAAGCCGGGGAGCAGTTAAAGCCCTGCTGGTGGAAAAAGACGGCGGTAAACGGAAAACCATCATGGAAAACCTGAAAATCGCCACAGAAGACAGGGATTTTTCCAGCCACGGTTCAGTCCGCCTTGTTATCCGTCCGGTGGAACGGGTTCTGCACCCGGGAATGGAACGATACGACATTGTTCACCTGGATCCTCCCTTCTCCATGAAAAATAAAGAGCGGCTTCTTTACCTGGCGGATAAGGCCACCCAGCCCGCCGCCGAAGGCACACTGATGATCCACTATCCCGCTGAAGATAAACTTCCTGAACTTATGGGCAGCCTGCGTCTCTACGACAGGCGGATTTACGGTGGCTCCCACCTGGCTTTTTACACCCGGGACGATTAACCCCGACAGAAACTGCATGTTTTTCTCAGGCCCCTTCCTCTTTTATTCGATATTCAAAGCGACACTTCCGGGAGGGATACCGTGTCGCTTATATTCAACAGGTTCCACGACTCTGTACTTTTCATGTTCATTCTCATTTTCGCATTGGTGGGTATTGCCGATTCTGGAGCCCTGAACTACACGGTGGCTCAGTCAGATACCCTCTACGGACTCTCCCGGCACTTTGATATACCGGTAAACTGGATAATCAGAGCCAATTCTCTGGAAGATGAAACAATTCATCCAGGTGAAAGGCTCCAGATACCCACAAAAGGGATTTCCTCTCTGGAAGTCCGCCCGGGAGACAGTCTCTCTGCACTGGCTGTTGAGTTCAAAGTCGATCTGGATTATCTACGCCGGTACAACGCTCTTACCGGTGATAATCTGCAAATCGGAGATAAAATCAACATCCCCGCACCCCTGCCCGAGGGACGCTATCGGGTAATTCCCGGAGATACGCTTCTGGATATTGCCATACGCAGCGGACTGAGTATCGGGGAGCTGCGAATGTACAACTCTCTTGAAAGCGACATGATTCACCCAGGACAGCTGCTGACAGTCAAAGCGCCACGGCCTGAGGGTCATCAAGTAAAAAATGGGGAATCCCTGTGGACCATAGCCCGGCAGTACTCCTTGAGTATGGATGAACTGAAATCCTGGAATAATCTGGAGAAGGATGTGATTCATCCGGGGCAGCTGCTGGTTCTCTTTCCCGGTTTAAGCCCTTCGGATGCGGAGTTACCCCGAGAACCTGAAGTTGTTCTGGCCTCGGTTCCAGTTCAGCGTATCGAAAACGATGGGCCACCTGTCCGGGGCGAATATTTTTTCAGTTTTCCCAAAAAACAGAGCCAGCCCCGGGACGATTACTGGGAGTCTCCCGATGCCTCTGCTTCCGTTGATTACCGCCGGAGCAGGCAGGTTCTTGATATATTCAAGGGTGAAATCGCCTCACTTCCCAAAATCGATAACAGTCTGAGAGGCTGGCATATTGTAATTGACCCCGGACACGGCGGTCTGGATCCCGGTGCCATCGTTACCGTTGCCGATGGAAACGGCAACCCGGTAGTGATAACCGAGGATGAGTATGCCTACGATGTATCCCTGCGTCTCTACCGCTCCCTCTACCGCCACGGCGCATCGGTATCTCTGACGATTATTTCCCCGGATCATCACATCCGTAACGGGACAGATGCCCGGCAAACCTTCGTTCACCGGAAAAACGAGGTGTACAACCAGGCCGCCCAGAACGGCAATGGCGGTTACCGCCCGGTGGGCACCACCGATGGACTGAACCTGAGGAAAACCATTGCCGGCGAGCAGATTGGCAGTGTGCCGCTATCGGGGAAACAGAACGGCACCCTGTATATCAGTATCCATGCGGATAATACACCGGATCTGCCCGAAGGTACGGCTGTGCTCTTTGACGGTGAAGATGATGCGGAAAAAGAAAGATCCCGGAGTTTTGCATCGGCCCTGGTACCCTACCTGGGAAACGGATCGATTATTCATAACCAACCCCTGCGGGTACTGGAACACAACCCCGCGGATGCGGCGGTTCTCATTGAGGTGAGAAACATCCACTACACAAGGAACGCCTGGGCTCTGCGCTCGGCAAATCTTCGGGAGCAGGATGCTTTGAGAATAGCCGATGGTGTCGTCGCCTGGGCGAATAGCAACTGAAGGATGTAGACCGCTTTTGAAGCTCCGGGCATAATAGCATTCATGAATCCGGAAAACAGACAACGACTACGCACACCCCAGGGAACAGAGGGATTCTTTCTGGAAGAGGCCTACCGCCACCGTCAGCTTTTACGCCTGACCGAAAGCCATTTTGAGTCCTGGGGATATCTGCCGGTTCTTACACCGGTGTTTGATTATTTTGAAACCTACCGCCCTCTTCTCAGCCATGCCCAGGAGGAGCGGAGTTACCGATTCCCCGACAGGAAAGGAGAACTCCTGATGCTCCGATCGGACATCACCCTCTTCCTGGCCAAACAGATGGGACTATCCCTGAAAAATGCCCCGCTGCCCCGGCGTGTTTATTACGCCGACAGCATAATCCGTCATCAGGAGGATGAAGATATTTCCAGTGATGAATTTTTTCAGTCCGGTGCCGAACTGATCGGTTTAAAGGGTATGGACGGCGATCTGGAAGTACTGATGCTTCTTCAGGATCTTCTTTCGGCAATGAAGCTTCCCGAATGGCGGATGCATATCGGATCCAGAGCCCTTCTTGATGCGGTATTGGAAGGAAAAGCGGATTCCGTTGAGGCAGGAAATCTGCTGGAAATCCGGGACGAAGATGGAATGTGCCGGTTTTTTGAAAAATCCGGTTTGAGTGCCGTAAAAGAACGCACAAATCTTCTGTTATTTCTGGGAACTCCCGAAGAGTTTGCTGCCGACAGTCCGGCACTTGTAAAGGCGATTCCATCGGACAGTGGCAGTGGCAGCGGCATCGGTAAAGCGGTAGAAAAGCTTAAAACCCTGGCATTCACCCTCTCGGAGACCGCTTCATTGGAAAATATACGTATCGACCTCTCAGAACACGGAGGCATGCCTTACTACACAGGCTTCACGGTGAAAGCCTATGTGGAAGGTGCAAACTCGGCTGTAGCTTCCGGTGGACGCTACGACAGTCTTTTAGGCTCATTCGGATCCTCAGCACCTGCT
>QNBK01000186.1 GCA_003644105.1 Spirochaetota bacterium
AATGTTCTGCAGTACCTGATTTGCAACCAATTCATCTGCGTTCTCTGCAAATTCCGCCTTTCTGGCTATCCAAGCCACATTTTTAACTTCAAATGGATAATTCTTGATTTTCGTGTAATCGGGTAAACGACAGACAAACCGGTTTTAGCATTATATTCTGATGGAGACATAACGATTGCCACGGATATCCCTCCGTCCCGGGAAACTTGACTACAGCCACCCCGTAATATAATAATGACCGCCCATATTCCATTACTGAAAAAGGTGAATTACTACATGCACAAAAAACTCTCAATCCGGATTTTTCTCATCCTGCTGGTTCTACTACAGCCCGCCCTGCTCTTTGCCGGAAATATCTCGTGGTTCACATCCTACGATATGGCCCTTGAAGCAGCCCGGACTGCTCATAAAAACATATTCGTATTGATCACCGCACCCAGCTGGTGCGGATGGTGCGTCAAGCTGGAAGAAAATGTTCTTTCCACAAGAGTGTTCCAGAATTATGTCTCAGAAAACTACATTGCACTCAAGCTCCTGGATAAAGTTGACGGGCAGCGGAACCCTGAACTTTCACGATTCGAAGTAGGAGGTTTTCCCACAGTATTACTCTATGATGCCCAGGGAAAATATATCCGGGATTCCTACACCCAGAACCCCGATGCCATGATTGATACCCTGAAAGCCAATGTTCATACCGCCGGGCGTTACCGGCCGCCCCTGAATGAACTTCAACTACCTGAAAGATATATTCAGACCGATGGAAACGGTGAATATGTAAATAACGAGGATGGTTCCTGGACTGTATCAACATCGGGAGAGCCGATAATCTACACCCTCAAAAGATACGACTACAAATATCTATACCTGGATCATCCCTCCGATAGCTCGGTAATTGTCCTGTCCATGTCCGGCAATGATGCCCATCTGGGTAAAGAAACCAATGGCGAATGGGGATGGATTGATCTGCCGAATGTCCGTCGAATCGGCGGTGATGATTTCTACAATTGAAAAACTTCCAACCCGCCGGGCCGTCAGGAGGTCATCTAAAAACTCCGCAGATAAAACCGGGATCCATTGAACTCCAACTGGAGAATCTCGCCCTTCTCTACCATGGTATCAACCGGACCCCAGTCCGAACCTGACTTGGCCAGCAAATCATCAACGGCATCCTGACGCATGGGATGAACGGCGGTGATGCTCAGAATATCGTTGCGGATATCCCCGGTGGAGGCAAACTCATTTCCCTCATACCCGGTTAACAGTTCAACATGCTTCACATGCTCACTGAATATCTGATAAGCCCTGTTCAAGTTCTCAGCCTCGGCCGGTCGGAGGTTTTTATCCGCAGGAGGCCGGGTGGGAATGGAAATAAAGGATGCATCGGGCTGGAGCCGATCCAGAAAACGTCCTGTTTCAAGGGCACTGGACTCTGTATCATTAAAGCCTTTCACCATCATGGTTTCGGTAGCCAGAAATCCTTTGTAGTCCTTTCTGAAAGTGAGTATCCCATCAAGAATATCCGGGAGATTGAGTTTTCGATAGGGCCGATCAATCTTCCGCCATAAATCTTCACTCACTGTATCAACTTTCAGAGAAACCCAATCCGCCAGGGATAATTCGCTTCGGACTTCCGGATTGCTTATCAAGGTGGCATTACTGATTACGGCTACGGGAATATCCAGAGTTTTCAGTAAACTGATGATTTCTCCCAGATTGGAATCCAGGGTGGGTTCTCCGTCGGGAACCAGTGCCAGATAATCAATACGTTCATCCCGGCGGCGGATCCGGGACACTTTATCCTGAACTGAATGAAAGATGCTCTCCGGGGGATAGAAAGGCTCACGGGTAATCTGCATTTTCACCGTATTACCCAGTTGGCAGTAATTACAGGCATAGCTGCAGATTTTTGGCGGAATATGATTGATTCCCAAGCTCCGTCCCAGACGTCTGGAAGGTACAGGACCATAAATAATGTTAGATTGATTTGTTTTGGTCATATGTTTAATATAATGAATATTAATTGATTTACAAGGTCTCGATGTTTATATTTAAGCGTAGAAATGATTATATGTTCGTTACAAGGAGTGGATAATGGCGAAAATGGGAAGCGGCCGGGGACTGGGAAAAGGCGGCGGCCGGGGACGCAACAGCGGCGGAGCTTTCGGTACCGGAGGATTCTGTGTCTGTGCCAAATGCGGGGCTAAAGCCCCTCATCAGCAGGGAATGCCCTGTACTTCGGTTAAATGCCCCGAATGCGGTCATGTGATGATAAGAGAAGAACTGCTGAACAAGTGAAATAACCAGACCTTGCAATCCCCCCTTTCCCTCGCCTAACCTGAAGTATCGTCTTCAGGAGGCACACAATGTCAGGATGGGAAATCGGCTGGGGATTGGAATTCCTGGTGTTTATGAACAATCTGGGGGGGCATGCCCTGGATATCATCCTGGAGCCTCTGCACTGGATCGGCGGAGAATTGGGTTACACCATTCTGCTTCCCGTCGTGTTCTGGTCGGTAAGCGACCGCATGGGCCGCAGGCTCTACTTCCTGGCCATGTTCAGCGCTCTTTTAAACGGCATCCTGAAAATTGCCCTGGCCCGCCCCCGCCCCTATCAGGTAGACCCCTACCGTATTAAACCCGCCCATGTTGAATCCAGTTACGGTATTCCCAGCGGTCATGCACAGGGGGGAATGGTGATGGGACTCTTTTTTGTCCGGGAATCACGAATAAGATGGGTGAAGGGAACAATCATTGCGGCTATCTTTCTCATGGGAGTCTCGAGGACTATCTTCGGGGTTCATTTCCTCCAGGATGTATTGGCTGGATGGCTGCTGGGAGCCCTGATATTTATCCTTTTTATCTACGCCGAAGCCCCGATTATCAGACAGTTCTCAACTTTGCCCTCCTGGAGTCTTTATCTCATAGCACTGATTCCGGTAATTACAGCCCTGGGAACCGAAGCCCTTGTTCCGGCGATTTACCCTATGACGAAAAGCCTTCTGGCCGCCGGAGCGGCTCTTTCAGGAATACTCATCGGTATGGCCCTCGAACGGCGGAGCGGTTTCTACAGAACTGAAGGTGAAACATGGAAACGTCTGACCCGGGCCCCCCTGGGTCTGGCACTTCTCTTCGGGATACAGATAGGACTCTCGGCAATATTTTATGCAACAGTGAATGTTGATAAACCTGCATCGGGTCTTTCAATATTCTATTCTCTGCGTTATCTCACCATGGGTTTTTGCGGCTACTGGCTGATACCGGAAATTTTCATCCGTCTGAAGCTGGCGGATCCCCGGGAACAGGCTCACTGACAGGCGGTTCACCACTCAGAATTTCTTTCTCAAGGTAATTCCCATACTCCTCCAGGGCTTTGATAATCGGCTTTTTCTCAGCTTCAAGATCCCCGCTCTCCCGCCATGCGGCCAGACGTTTGCGGTATTCTCCCAGATCCGATACATCGGGAATCGGCGGGAAGAGAATACGGGAGGCACAAAACGTTTTCCACCGCCGCCGGCCCTCTTCATCCAGCACCTCGGGATAGTTCCGCCCGATATAACGGCGGAGCATTTCCGGCAGCCGGGGGTCTCGGGCATTCAGACGAAGCTGATTCAGTTCTTCGGGTTTTGTATTTTTAATGACCTCCAGAATTTTCTTGTCCTCATCGGGAAAAAATCGCTCGTATATCTGGAGGTCGGGGTCGTCAATATTGCCCCAATTATGCTTTTCGGAAAAAACCTCCCGTAATTTAGCTACCAGGCCGGTATCCCGGCGGAGAGTCTCCCAATGCTTCATCGCCTGGGTTACATCGATACCCAGCCTCCGGGCCGCCTCATCGGTCATTACGCTTCGGGGTGCCAGAAACGGAGATTTATTGATGGCGATCCCCTTCAGGGGAATCCGCTCCAGCCCTTCAGCCTCAAGCTCCTTTTTCGAAGTGAAAATTCGCCGGCGTATTTCCTCGACGGTCAAGGTGAGCAGCGGCTCGGGATCGAATCGCAGATCGAAGCAGTGAATCACATTCCGGAGCTCGGGGTCGGTAACCAGAGGACAGACTAAAGTGGTATTCCCCTTATCGCTGTAGTACGAAGATGCGGTGTGAACAATCGGAGTCCGTTCAGCCAGATCGATCAGGGTACGGACCTTATCTTTTGTACGGTGAGAGAAGGCCCACTCGAAGAGTTTGGGCTGTTTCTCGTGAATCAGCTTGGCCACAGCGATGGTAGCGTACACATCGGAGAGAGCATCGTGGGCGTGCTCGTGGGAGAGGCCGTTGGCCTTTGTAAGAAGTTCCAGCCTCACCGACGATTTGCCTTCTTCAGTTACCGGCCAATTGATACCTTCGGGGCGTAAATCCCGGGCGGCCCGGGCCAGATTGAGAATATCCCAACGGGAATTTTTATCAGCCCACTCACGGCGGTAGGGGTCATGAAAATTCCGATAATAAAGATTGCGGATAAACTCATCGTCAAATGCGATGGTATTAAAGCCCAGGGCGCAGGTTCCCGGCCGGGCGAGATGCTTATCAATCGCCCTTATCAGCTCGGCTTCATTCAAACCTTTTTCATTGGCTTCCTGAGGAGTGATTCCGGTAATCAGGCAGGCCAGAGGATCGGGCAGATAGTCGGGAGAAAGCTTCCCGTAAAGAACCACCGGCTCCTCAAGAATATTGAATTTGTCGTCAGTTCTCACCGCGGCAAATTGAGAGATGCGGTCGAAACGGGGGTTGCGGCCGAAAGTTTCCAGATCGTACCAGAGAAGAGTCATGGGGAATGATACAACGGAGGGGAAGGTGGTGGTAGGGGGATTCACTTCATCCTCACTATCTTTGATAATTCATGATATAAGAATACCGATGATTGAACTTCAACCAGCCGCAGGTGCCTGGACGGTCCGGCAGATTGACGCCTCTATTCTGGAAAGAATCCTCCCCTACGTACTCCTGGTACTCTGGATTTATGTTGCAGTGAAGAAAAACCTGGGAGACAGGGAAAGCCGGGAGCGCATCCCATCCCCGGTTCATACGGCCTTTCTTCCTGGCTGTTGTTGCCGCCACAATTGTAAAACTGTTACTAAACCAGTGGTTTTAAATGATTTTGAAGCGCCCCCGATTATATACTATTATTGAATTCATGAACTTCTACGCATTGGCAGCCGATTCCATGGTGTTCCTTCATCTGCTGTACGTCAGTTTCACCGTGGGCGGAACATTTCTCATCCTCCTCGGTGCTATCTTGAAATGGCATTGGGTACGTAACCGTGTCTTCCGGCTCATCCACACTATAGCTGTCCTGATAGTAACCGTCGAATCTCTTATCGGTGTCTGGTGCCCATTAACCGTCTGGGAGTGGAAATTGCGGGCCTTGGCCGGGCAGAATGTGGAAAATGACATCTCATTTGTGGGCCGGCTTATCAGGGATCTGATTTTTGTAAACCTCCCCTCATGGGCCTTCACGCTGATGTATGTCGGCTTCGGGCTGCTGGTTCTGGTTATCCTGATATTTGTGAAACCGGAAAAACGGAAGATTGACAACCGGGGAAGACCTGAACAACTGAAAGACTGATTTTATCTGAGTTCTGATTTAATCGTATCCAGAACTTCTTCAGCAGCTTGAATGGCCTGCTCTTTATCCGCAATATCTATCCGTTGATAAAACGGATACCGGGTAATTACGTAATAGCCATTTAAAGGAATTGTGATATTTCTAAGATTTCGAATAGGTTCATTTTTTCACACAACTCCAATAACTGATCAAGGTCATGTGTTTTGGGTACTCGGGCTTCATTGAAGTCAGATACTTTGCCGAGAGAATATCTCTTTGAGCATATTCCATCCATTCTTCAACAAGATCGTTCTTCTTCATAATTCCAGAGCATGTTCAGTAATTTCAGCTTCTAGTGTCA
>QNBK01000187.1 GCA_003644105.1 Spirochaetota bacterium
AAAAAGCGATATGATCGAAACCGATGTTCATGTCTGCGCTTCGGGAGAAGCCGTTCTTTGTCACAATCCCGGCATTCCTGTCGGCGGTGAAATCAGAAAAATTTCAGGTTTAACTCTAAGTGAGTTACAAGCTTTCGATGCCGGGGAAGGGAACCGTATTCCCACCTTGAATGAAATGCTTAACCACCTGAACCCGGAAATAAAGATAAATCTGGAACTGAAAGGACCCGGCTCAGAAACAAAGGTTGCCGAAATTCTCAAAGAGAGAATCAAAACCGGGAACTGGTCGGCTGATAACTTTCTCATCACTTCGTTTGATCACTTCAGAGTTGAGGAATTCAGAGTCCTGATGCCTGAAGTTCCCCGAGGTGCTTTATTCAAATCGCAGGTTCTATACATCAATGAATACCTGGAGAAACTCAGTATCAAAACGTTGATAACCAATTTTGAGTTCATCAACAAGTCCCGGGTTGATGAGGTGCATCACACAGGACGGAAAGTTATGGTTTATACCGTAAACAATAAATCGGATATTCTCAGAATGGCAGATATGAGAGTTGATGGTATCATTACTAATTATCCGAAGAAAGCCCGGCAATTACTGGGAACTGCCTGAATTATTATGCTGAAACTACCGGGAATTATCCCGATAGAAATATAGGAGGATTCTATGAAAAAAACGTTGTTCTTCGCTTTAATAGCTCTTCTGGCCGCTCTTTTGGTGACCAGCTGCAAAGGTGATAAAGTGAAAGTTGACGAGAACGCTCAGGTAAGTATCGGTTTCTGGCATGCCATGTCAGGTGACAGGATCGATCTGATTCAGGGTATTGTCGACAAATTCATGGCCGAGAACCCCAACATCACCGTGGATGTTCAGTACACCGGAAGCTATAACGAAACTCTGAACAAAGTCCGTTCAGCAATGAAATCCGGCGATGCTCCCCAGGTATTTCATTCCTATGAAATCGGAACCCTCGGGTTAATCAACAGCGGTATGATTTCTCCTCTGGATACTATTGCCGAAAAGTATGACTTGCCCATCGACTGGGATGATTTCTTTGTTCCCGTACAGAGTTATTACAAGTATCAGGGTGTCCACTACTCCATGCCGTTCAACTCTTCCACACCCCTGGTATACTACAACAAGAATATGTTTGCAGATGCAGGACTGGATACAGAAAACCCACCTTCCACTTTTGAAGAAATCAGAAAAGCCGCCGAGAAACTGAAAGCCTCCGGTGTGGATACTCCGATAACCTGGAACCTGCATTCATGGTACTTCGAACAGATGATCTGCCTGCAGGACGCTCCTTTTGTAAACGATAAGAACGGCCGCAGCGGAAACCTGCCCACGGAAGTTCTGTTCAATGGTGATGCGGGGCGTACAGTTCTTGATTGGTGGATAGGCATGTACAACGATGGTCTTTTCCTCGATGTGGGACCCGGCTGGTCCAACCATCGCGCAGCCTTTGGATCCGGCGAAGTGGCCATGGTTATGTCCTCATCTTCGGATGTCAATCTGCTCACAAAATCCCTCGCCGAAAAAGGCTGGGAAATGGGCACCGGATACATCCCACGCCCTGAAGGGGCGAAGGGCGGCGTGGCAATCGGCGGTGGATCCCTCTGGATGACCAATGACAATACCCCGGAAGAAGAGCTTGCAGCACTGAAACTTCTGGAATACATCTCCAATGCGGAATCCCAGATAGCATGGCATAAGGGAACCGGCTATTTTCCTGTACGTATATCAGCAATGGATCAGCTGAAATCCGAGGGCTGGTTTGATGAAAATCCCAACTACCTGGTGGCTTTCAACCAGCTGCTGGACAGCCCTGAAACCCTCAATACCGCGGGTGGACTTTTGGGAACTTTCCCGGAAACCCGGGAGTTTGTACAGAATGCAATTCAGGAAGCCTACGCCGGAAAACCGGTACAGGAAGCACTGGATGATGCTGCAGCCAAAGCAAACGCAGCTATTGCTGATTGGAACGACCTGATTCAATAGGTACTCCCATTCTATAAGTTGTTTTTCACGGGTCGCCCTCACGGGCGGCCTGATTATTTCAGAAAAGGGCAAATCTAAATGAAATCATCCAGTTTCAAGAACCCTCTACTCCCCTACGTTCTTCTTATACCGACGTTTCTGATTCTTGTTGTTTTTCTGTTCTATCCGGCATTCGAAACCTTCCGGCTCAGCCTGTTCAAGGTTCACCCTTATTCCGGTGCGGAGAGATTTGCAGGTTTTTATAATTTTAAGAAAATTTTCACGAACCCCGAATATTTAAGCAGTTTCTGGCGGTCGTTGGTTTTTGCTGTTACCGTTGTCATCATCGGCTTGATGTTCAGTCTGTTTGTCGCCGTACTTCTTAATCAGAAAGCCCGGGGAATGAAGCTCTACCGATCATTCCTCATATGGCCCTACGCCCTGTCCCCGGCGATTGCCGGTGCTCTGTTCAACTTTCTATTCAACCCGGCCAACGGTCTGATTGGCTATTTCACCGGTGTAAGAACTTGGCTTACCGACAGTTCAACGGCTATGTTCATCATCATCATAGCCGCTGTCTGGAAAAATCTGGGCTACAATATTGTCTTTTATCTGACCGCCCTTCGAAACGTCCCTACAAGTGCATTGGAAGCTGCAGCAATTGATGGTGCAGGCCCGGTCCGTCGGTTCTTTTCTATCACTTTCACATACCTGTCACCTATCACCTTCTTCCTCATGGTGATGAATACAACCTATGCCTACTTTGCCTGTTTTGGATTGATCGATGTTTTAACAGAAGGCGGACCCGCAGGTTCAACGCAGATTCTGATTTACCAGCTATACAAGGATTTCTTCGTGCACTCAAAAATTGGATATGCCGCTGCAGAAAGTCTGATTCTGTTCCTGCTCGTGGTGGGAATCACCATGCTGCAGTTCCAAACAACCGAAAAGAAAGTTCACTACCAATAGGATTTATACAATGATACAAACCAGATTCCAGACTATTCGACTGCATACACTTCTAATTCTCGCAGTTCTTATTATCTGCCTGCCTGTAATACTGGCAATTATTATCAGTACTCAGAGTGAAGCACAGGTTCTTTCATATCCCCCCAGACTCATACCCGGCAGCAGTACCATTGATAATTACAACAAGGCCTGGAGAACGGTAAATCTGGGGCGGCTGATGTTCAACTCTGGCGTCATAGCCATATCGG
This sequence comes from Spirochaetota bacterium, assembly GCA_003644105.1. Lineage (GTDB taxonomy): Bacteria > Spirochaetota > Spirochaetia > DSM-2461 > DSM-2461 > UBA2779. The sequence goes on from QNBK01000187.1 coordinate 3,202, forward strand.
TAACCATTGGTAAAGTGATACTGAGCCTTCTGTCAGCCTTTGCCTTTACCCATTTTGAATTCAAAGGAAAACAATTCTTTTTCTTTCTCATACTGGTAACCCTTCTCTTACCTGTCCCTGTCCGTATTGTTGCCCTCTTTGATGTTGTCAGGGGGTTCGGGTGGATCGACAGTTATGCCGGGCTGATAATCCCATTCTGGGCCAGTGCGACCGGTACCTTTCTCTTTATTCAGCGTTTTAAAACTGTTCCGGTTGAATTGATAGATGCTTCAAGAATGGACGGATGCCGTCCCATGCAGTACTTCTTCCGCATATTACTGCCCCTTACTAAAAGCACCATCGGGGCATTGTGCGTTATCGAATTCATCTATATATGGAATCAGTATCTCTGGCCCCTCATGGCAACAAACAGCGACAGCATGCGTGTTGTACAGATTGGAATTAAAATGCTGATGAATTCAGAATCCTCCAATAACTGGGGTGTCATCATGGCTGGTGTCGTAATATCGATGCTTCCCCCGCTATTGCTTTTCTTCGTTCTTCAGGACAGTTTTATGAAGGGGTTTGCCCTTCAGAGTGAGAAATAGAAGTGAATACTGGAAAGGGAACCGGACAAGGTAAAGTTATTCTAATCGGGGATCAGTTTGTTCTGTTTAAGGTATCAGCAGTCCTGGCTGCTCTGCCATATAAAACAACCTGCACCGTTGAGATTGATTCCAGTGTCAACGGCTGGACCCTGGAGGATAATCGCATGGAAGTCCCGGGCTACAAGGATCAGAAGAAGGAAGATCAGGTAAACTCCTTCAACACAATGATTGAAGAGCTGGGAATAAACCTGAAGAAAACGCCTCTGAAAATCAGCCTTGGCGGCGATCTCCTGGCGGGCAGCGGTGTTGGAGCCAGTGCAGCTGGATGTGTCGCATTTGTCCGGGCGTGCAATGAGTCTTTCGGAATGGGTCTGAACGATGCCGGGGTAAATTATTTTGCCTGGCGGGGAGAGTTCGGATATCACGGGCTTCCCAGCGGTCTTGATAATACGGTAAGCACCTACGGTGGAACGATACTTTATCAGCTGAACGAAGATAAGAAAAAATTTGATACTTTAAAACTGAAAAAACCGGTCGAAGTCGTTATGGGAAATAGCGGTATAACTTCCAATACGGCATCCCTGAAAGGTTTCCTTGAGGAACAGAGAGAAACTGACCCAATTCTATTTGAGAAACGACTGAAAGCTATAAGAGTTCAGGTTTCACAACTCAGAACAGCATTGGAAGCCGGTGATACAGATGAAGTAGGAAATCTAATGAGTGAGAATCACCGCATTCTCATCGATATGGGACTGTCCCATCCCCGTCTGATAGAACTCTGCGATACAGCTGTGAACCTGGGAGCACCGGGGGCTAAAGTTACCGGTGGGGGACGTGGAGGCTATATGGTGGCCCTCACTCCGGGTAAAGAACTTCAGGAACGGGTTGCCGCGGCTTTTGAGGAAAGGGGGATATCAACGATTAGAGGCGTTATTTCCTGATACTTCGATAAGTATATCTGGATAGTCACTGATAATTCCGTTCACTCCCGCATCAATCAGAAGCTTCATTTTGTTTTTTTCATTCACCGTCCAGGTTACAATTTCAAGTCCAAGGGACTGAGCAACTTTTATCTCAGAAGAACTGAGCTCCTTGTAGTAAGGAGAATAGACATCAGCTCCGAATGCTGAAACCAGTTCAGCAACAGAACCGTAATCATCGGCATCGAACCCGGCAAGCCAGGGGGAGGGCCCGATCTGACCGATCTGAAGGTTGTAGAAGGCATCACCATGCTTGAAGTTTTTCACCGTAAGACAGGATATTTTCATCTCCGGATACAGCTCTTTTATTCTGGTCAGAGTTCTCCAGTCAAAAGACTGTACCGTTGTCCGGTCCTCCATCTCATGTTCTTTTATCACTGAGATGACAGTGTCTGTGACAGTTTCCCAGTCAGCAGTCCATTCGGGATGGGAAGGATAGGTTTTTATCTCGATATTGAACCGTACAGTTCCCCCTGACTCCTCAGCCAGCTGGAACACCTCATCCAGACTCGGTATGGATTCAGAACTGGAATGCTGGTCGGGGAAACGCTCTTTATACCGTGTCCCGGGTTGAATCTCTCCCACCTGAAAATGCTTCAGTTCATCAAGGGTTAAGTCTGCTATACGAATATCATTTTCCAGAAAATCCCCATTTTCATCTCTAACCAGAGAGCCCTTCAGAAAGGGATCGTGCGAAAGGACGGGGATTCCATCGGAAGTTAAAGCTACATCCATTTCCCAGGTGTCGACTCCAAGTTCCTGACTCCAGGCAAAGGCTGACAGAGTATTTTCCGGGTACCTTCCCCGGCCGCCCCGATGAGCCTGAACATCTAATGACAACGGCACTGAACTCAGTTCAGTGGAAATCTGGGGTATTTCGGTTTTAGAGGAATTACAGGAGTAGAAAAACAGTAGGGCTGCCGGAATGAAAAGAAATCGGGGTTGAATCATACCCATGAGTATACAAGGATCAGGAAAAACTTTCCTGTATTCCTTTGGAGGCCCGAACCATGGCCATAAAATTCTCCGGTGGGGTGTAATCGGTTATCTGATTGCCCGACCCGAGGGGCGCAATGTTGTCCTCGTTAGAATACTTGGCATCAATCTCCCGGAATATCCATTACATAATATC
>QNBK01000188.1 GCA_003644105.1 Spirochaetota bacterium
CCCTCGATCTTCTCGAAAGACTCCGCGTTGAGTCAGGGAAATTTCTTTATGAATACCCAGCCCGATTTCGAAGAGTTATTGAAGTTACTCGAAGGATTCAGGATATGGCGGATATTGAAAAACTTGAAAAATCCTGAAAAAACCCGTTACATATTCGGGGCTTCAATCATTATGATTAAGCCATGAGTAAGCCTGATAAAATCATCATACTTCTGAATTGCTTCACCAAAACTGAAGCCGAGGCGGCTCTCGCTGCTTTTTCAGAAGCCGGCGGGGACGCTTCGAGAGTTGTCGTGGCTCCTATAACGGAAATTGTGGCCGATCAGAAAACCGCCGAAGCGGTTAATGCCGTTGCAGAGGGAAAATGGCCGGGGGGAACCCCCAGATCTGGAGCCCGGCGAAGTGCCCTGATTGCCGGAGCTGATAAACCGGATGCTGTGGCCCTGATGCGCAGCTTTAAAAGTGTTCTCCCCGGGGATGCAGACCCGGCATTCGCCCTGATTACGGAAACGGGTATGGACTGGACAGTGGCGGAATACCTGGATCATATCCGCAAGGAACATGATTACATGAAAACTGCCGATCCTTCCAAAGATGCCGATATGAAAGAAGTGTTATGACAAAAAAACGTCGCCCCCGGGTAATAACATTACCCGGGAACGACGCTCAGCGAAGGGATCTAGATATAGGCCCTCGGGAAAAGGAGGAAACCCCGGGCCTTTCGTTTCTATAAGGGAAACCCCGTACTACAGGGGTGGTTACGCTAAAATAACTTTTTTTCAGGAATTATTATCATGAGCGATAAAACAGCTGCAAAACGTACTCGCTACCTATCCCGCTCGGAACGGAGAATAGGCGGGCGCCTTTACTTAAAGTTCTCCGGCTTCAACGGCTTTGGGATTTCCTTTCTGGGGGATGCCCCGGTTACTCTTCTGGCCATTTACTTCGGCGCCGGGAATATGGAACTGGGAATTATTGCCGCCATGATACATATCTCCGGTATCGCATTACTGATTGTTCCCCGGATATTCAAAGGGCGAAATGTGGTAAGTGTAGGATTCTGGGCCTGGATGATACGGGGGCTGGTGGGCCTGCCCTACGCCCTGCTGCTCTTTATACAGGGGAAAGCGGCTGTTGCCCTGATAATGATACTCTACGCTCTCTTCTGCCTTTCAAGAACCGCCGGTGTGGCTATGGTAAACACCATTCAGAAAAGGCTGATGGTAAGCCGTACCCAGAGCGATCTGATTTTCCGTAATGCCACATCGTTTCAGGGTAATCAGATACTTTCCAGATTTATCAGCTACATCATCCTTTCCCTGAAAAATATTGCAGAACTGGTCGGACTGATAATTCTCCCCATTCTGGGTGTTGTATTTAACACAATTGCGGCATTTTTACTCAAACGTATTCCCAACCGGACAAAGGTGGATTACAAGCCCGGTGAAAATCTCTTTGTTATCCTCAATAGATCTCTTAAATCACCTCAAAGCAGGCGTATACTTTTTCTCAGGTGGATTTCACTGGCTCAACTGATTCTCTTCGGTATGGCCATTCCCTTCCTTCGTCTGTCCGTAGGTATCAACCCTGCCCGTATTTTCCTCTACACAATAGCCCTCAGCCTGGCAGCATTTCTATCCAGCCTGAGCCTGAGGCCCATAGCTATAAGAGCCGGAAGCCGTCCGATTCTCTTTTTTTCGGCCATTCCCGGGGCTCTGCTGTTGTTTATCTGGACCTTTATACCCGAGCAGTTCAGCCTTGAAATCTACGCCATCCTCGGGTTTCTCACGATGTTTGTTCTCAACGCTTCCAACCTGGCGATTAACAGGATGTTAATCAGCATCACCCCTGATGACGGGGCTGTGGGCTTTAATTCCATGGAAACCTTCATCACCTCCATTCTGGCCATCATCATCGGATTCAGTGCCGGATACCTGGCGAATCTTTCCCGGCGGCTCTCAGGCAGTCTGCCGGTGAGTGATTACGGACTGGTATTCCTGCCGGCGGCCATCGGCTCGCTGCTGCAGATTCTGCTGAGCCTGAAAGTCGAGGAACCGGGCAGTCTGGGGCTGGCAGAATCCGCCCGCATTCTCACCAATATCAACAATCTCCGTACATGGCAGACGGTTTCCCACCTGGAAACAACGGCGGATCCGGTTAAAAGAAAAATTCTGATTCACTCTATGGGCCATAGCCGGGCACCGGTTGCCTCATCCGAAATTGAGAAAATACTGGCAGAACCCCTTTCCCGGGAGAAGGGAGAATTAATTGAAGCCCTGTTCCACACCCGGCGTCCGGAGCTGGCCGATTTTCTTTACTCCGAAGCGGCCGATCCTACGGCCTTTCACCGTGATAAAGCCATTTTTGCCCTGGGGGCGTACCCCGGGAAAGAAACCGAGGGCATACTGGTATCCCTTCTGGATGATGAGGATGGGGGCATCAGAGCTGCGGCGGCGAAAAGTCTGGGACGTATCGGCGACAGAGGTCATTTAAAAAAAATCAGAGCACTATGGATGCAATCGCAGAACCTGCATGAACGTCTGGATTACATGATCGCAATGATGCACATGGACCCCGAGCGGCTTTATCTTGACGAGGTATTCTCCAGGATAATTGTACACTTCGGAGTGAAGCCCGAGCGGACAATTTTTACACTTATTTCCAGACAGTTCGGTATGAGCCCTCCTCTGGGAATCATATACCGGGAGGAATCCGCACATGAGGGTGAGGGATTGGAGCTGCTGCTTGAAGAATCCATGGATACAAGTTTTCTTCTGGAACAGAGACAGAACCTGAAAAAATTGTGGCAGAAAAACGATTATCAGAAGATATGGGAAATGTGCATCACAACTCTCAGAGACACCGATCCCCCACCGGAACTGCTCCCCATCACCCGGGCTTTGAAACAGTTCTCTGTGGATCTGGCCGACTCCGCCAACGCCCTGGCAGTGCTGTACTTCACCTACCAGATTCTAACCGCAGAAGGTGAAAAATGAGGGAGATTCCAAGGGAAATCCTCGACAGCTTCACCGACCATCTTGATTTGGCCCTGTTTATCACCGACGGAGGTGGTGTGGTATATCAGTTGAACGAACGGGCCTCGTCCATTATCCGTTTACCGAAAATAACCGCCGCCGGCCGTTTGCTGGAACGCCTGCTGCCGCTTGAAGCAGCTCAGTTTCTGGAAAAGGAACGCCAGGAAGCTCTGGCAACCGGCCAAACCCGGTACATCATGAAGAAAATATTCATCATTCCCGGTTGGGGCATCCGCTACTTTGAAATACAGGTAATCCCCTTCCGTAACCCCGATAGCGGAATGTGGGTGGCACATCTGCTCAACGATATCACCAACATGGAACGCCGTATCATGGCCAGTGAGAAGGCCCGGGAAAATGCCGAAGCCGAAGCCCGGGCCAGGCGGGCCTTTCTGGCCAGAATGAGCCACGAAATACGTACACCCATGAACGGCATTATGGGGATGACAGATCTGGCACTTCAGTCAGACCCTCCGAAAGAAATTGCCGAGTATCTGGGAATTATTAAAAATTCCTCAGACTCCCTTCTGGGGATACTTAACGATGTTCTGGATTTTGCCAAAGTGGAATCAGGCAGAATGGAACTGGAGGAACTTCCCCTGGAATTATCCGAACTGCTTTCCCAGACAATCACTCTGCTCAAACCAGCTGCCCAGGATAAAGGTATTGAGATTTCCGGGGATGTTGATTCCAGGCTGCCGGAGATGCTTTCAGGCGACCCCACACGAATCCGGCAGATACTCACCAACCTCATCGGCAACGCGGTTAAGTTCACCGAACATGGGTCTGTCCACATCGGAATTGAACCGGGACCCAACCCGCCGGATTCCGCTCCGGACGAAATTACCATCGTCGGAACCGTAAGGGATACGGGCATTGGTATAGATCCTGAGAAACTGGAGTCCCTTTTCGATGCCTTTACCCAGAGTGATTCCTCCATCAGCCGGGAATACGGCGGAACAGGGCTGGGACTGGCCATCTGCCGCACCCTTGCCAGACTCATGGGAGGTGATGTGGATGTCGAAAGTACACCGGGAAAGGGATCGGTATTCTGCTTTCGAATCCGACTGAAAAAACTTGCCGAGCCCGTTTCTGAAGCCGGATCCGGAATCCCGGTGAAAGAAGACAGTCGTGACGATGTCCCGAATTTCGATGGTCTCACCGTCCTTCTGGCAGAGGATAACCGGGTAAACAGACTGGTGGCTGAAAATCTTCTCAAACGGGCGGGATTGAAGGTAATATCCTGCCCCGATGGCAGGGATTCCGTTTTATCATGGCGGGAGTATCAGCCGAACCTGATTTTAATGGACCTTCAGATGCCGAAGATGGATGGTATTGAAGCGGCAAGGATTATCAGGGAAATCGAACTTGCGGAGAATCCTGAAATTCCTGAGAATCCGGAAAAAACGAGACACGTTCCCATCATCGCCCTTACCGCCCACGTCCTGAATGAGGAGAGAAAAGCCGCCGAAGATGCTGGAATGGACGGCTGGGTGGGCAAACCCATTAAACCATCAGAACTCTATGCGGAGCTTGAACGACTCCTGCATCCCGTGGTATCTGGATAAGAAGCAGGATTAAAAGATGAAACTCAAAGCCAATATCGCCGCCATGGAAGCATACGTCCCGGGGAAAACCGTACCCGGGGCCGTTAAACTCTCTTCCAACGAAAACCCCCTGGGCCCATCCCCAAAAGCGCTGGACGCCATCAGAGAGGCTCTGGACGGTGTACACCGATATCCTGACGGAGCTGCAGCCGCCCTTAAAACCGCCCTCACCCGGCAGTGGGAAATTTCCCGGGAGAGTATCATGGTGGCCAACGGCAGCGATGAAGTTTTCATGCTTCTGGCCGCCGCCTGGATCGGCCCCGGAGAAAACGCCGTCAGTGCCAGAGAAACCTTCAGCCAGTACCGCTACGCCGTCCATCTCTTCGGAGCGGATATCCGGGAACTGCCCCTGTCCGAAGGCCGCTTCAACCTTGAGGCCATCCTTGAGGCCATCGATAGGCAAACCAGAATGGTATTCCTCTGCAACCCCAACAACCCCACCGGAACCTACCGCAATCACGATGAAATCGAGAATTTTCTGAGCCGGATGCCTCAGGATGTTATCGTTATCCTGGATGAAGCCTATGCCGAGTTTGCCGATCAGCCGGATTTTCCCGATTCGAAAGCTCTGCTGAAAAAATACCCCCATCTGGTTGTAACAAGGACGTTCTCTAAACTCTACGGTCTGGCCGGTCTTCGTGTCGGTTATGCCCTTGGTAATTCCAAGATTATTTCCGGGGCCGATCGAGCCTCCATGCCCTTTAATGTGAACAATCTGGCCCAGGCGGCAGCCCTGGCTGCTATTGCAGATGAAAAGCACCGGAATGCGACACTGAATCTGGTACAGACTGAGAAAGCCTTCTTCAGTGCGGAGCTCAACCAGCGGAACATCTTTTACTATCCCACCCAGGCCAATTTTATCTGTTTTCGTCTTGATACCCCGATTGCTGACCTCTGGACGCCCATCGCCAGCAGAGGCATCGCATTAAGAGATTTAAAATCATTCGGGCTCCCTCAAATGGCCCGGTACACCTTCGGCACCAGGAAGAACAACATCCGCCTGCTGGAGATTCTCGACGAAGTGGCAGACAAATGATTCCCTACGGCATCTACATCATCCTGGCAGCTGTTATTCCCTGCTTTTTCTACATCTGGCTTCTGGACCGTTTCGACCGTTTCAAACGGGAACCCCGGATACTGATTTTCAAACTTTTCGCCGCCGGTCTGGTAACCCCTCTGGCAGCCATGCTGCTGGAGATGGTGTCTATTCCCCTCTGTGAGCTTCTACCCCTTGGAATCAGCATCCC
>QNBK01000189.1 GCA_003644105.1 Spirochaetota bacterium
TGGGTGATAATATTTTCTACGGACATTCCTTCCCCGACTTGCTGGGCGAATTATCGGCATCCGCATCGGGAGCCGCAATCCTGGGTTACCACGTTCAGGATCCAGAGCGATTCGGCGTGGTGGAGTTCAACAAGGAAGGACAGGTTATATCCCTGGAAGAGAAGCCTGAGAATCCGAAATCCGATTATGCGGTCGTCGGCCTGTACTTTTATAATAACTCTGTGGTGGATATCGCGATGAACCTCAAACCTTCTCCCCGGGGAGAGCTTGAAATTACGGATGTGAACAAAGTTTATCTGGAGAAAGGGCAGCTTTCAGTCAAACTGATGGGCCGGGGGTACACCTGGTTCGACACTGGAACCCAGTCTTCACTCATGGATGCAGCAAGCTTTGTCCGGACCATACAGGAACGCTCCGGCCTGATGGTGGGCTGCATTGAAGAGGTGGCATACAGAAAAGGGTATATCAGCTCTGAGCAGTTGAAAAATCTGGGAGAGAAACAGGGGAAATCATCCTACGGAGAATATCTTGTTCAGATAGCTCAGGAGGAATCTCTTGGCCTTTGATTTTCAGAAAACCAATATTGCTGACCTCCTTGTCATTACCCCGAAGCTGTTTCGCGATGAGAGGGGGTATTTCCTGGAGTCCTGGAAGCAGTCAGACTTCAGGGAAGCCGGTATCAACGAAGAGTTCCATCAGGATAATCACTCCTTATCCTCCAAAGGTGTACTTCGGGGACTGCACTTTCAAAAAAGCCCTGAAGCCCAGGGAAAACTGGTCCGTGTCATTACCGGAGCTGTCTGGGATGTTGCCGTAGATATACGAAAAGATTCCCAAAGTTACGGGAAATGGTATGCCCTGGAACTGACCGAAGAAAATCACCGGATGTTTTACATCTCTCCGGGTGTTATCCGGCACGCACTGTGACCCCCACCTACGATCTGTATGGCACCTGGGCCCTCTCCCTTGGCGCCTCCCCCGTGTGCAGAACGATGCCTCCATCGGGGAACTGGCAACCGCCGTCCTCCCTCTGCCGGATAACGGTTTTTATCATTTTGGAACCAACACGGATCTGGTTCAGTCCCTCTCTACCCATGGTTTTGCTGACCTCTTTCGCGGTGAGCTGCAGGATAATCGCACTTTCTGGCTGGATAAGCGGGGCATCTCTCTGGAGGATGCCGGATTGAATCCGTCAGAAGATATTCAGTCAGCAAATATCTTCTCAGTAGAGGAAAATTCCTCATCCAGGTTTAGTCAAGCCGCTTGATTTGATGCGAGAGAAATTATTCCTGAGCGTGCTATCCGGCATTCCTATTGACCCGGGTCATAGTGGTGCCGGATAGTATCATGCCGGAGTATATTTATTGCTGACCTCTTCCGCCACAAGCAAGAGGAAATTTAACCATCCCAGGTAAAAGGTCTTATTTAAGTTACGGGATGAGAAGTGGTTGAAAAATAACGATATATCTCAATACGATGTATATTTTAAATGCACTATACTACAGATATAGTAACAATATGAACCGATATTGTATTTTATCCGATTGGATGATATATTATAAGTGTGCACAAATACATATAATGTTGTTTTTGGCGGATATAATATATGAATAAAGAAAAATTAGCTGGTTTAAGTACGCAAGAACGTAAAATAATAAGTTATTTCTCTGCAAAAGAAGAAAACACTATTACTGCTGACAAATTGATTGAATTTCATCCTTGCAAACGTGCGACTGCTAATCAAATATTAAGAAGATTAGCACTGAAAGGTTGGATTCAACGATTAAAATACGGGGTGTATGCAATTGTTCCTATAACTTCAACAACAGCAACACCTATAATTGATAATGCATGGTCGTTAGCAATGGATCTTTTCAATCCTGCATATATATCCGGATGGTCAGCAGCGGAATATTGGGATTTAACTGAGCAAATATTTAATAGTGTTTCTGTTTCTACAATGTCAACTCAAAGAGAGAGCATTCAGTTATTTGGGAATGTTAAATTTAGAACTAAATTAGTAGAAAAAGCACATTTTTTTGGGATAAAGAAAATATGGTTTGGTAGTAAAGCGATTGAAATTGCTGACCCAAGTAGAATGTTAATAGATATTTTAGATTTACCACGGTTTGGGGGAGGTGGAAGACATATGGTCGATGTTATCAGACAATATTGGAATACAGACGTATGTAATCCTGATCTACTTCTAGAATATGCCCTACGATATAAACGTGGTGTTGTTTTTAAACGACTTGGATTTCTTGCTGAAACCCTTAACGCACCAATATCTGAGGAATGGTTGAATATATGCCAGATAAATATATCAAAAGGTATATCTTACCTTGATCCGGATGGCCCGAAAAAAGGAAAAATTATCAGCAAGTGGAGGTTGAAAATTAATCTGCCAATATAAATTATCATGATAACAAAAGCAGAAATTCTTGAGTTAGCAAATGATTTCTCATTGCAGCCTACAACGGTTCAAAAAGATTATGTCTTAGGTTGGGTCCTTAGAGCCATTTCAAATAATGAAAATTTATCAAAATGGGTATTTAAAGGAGGGACTTGTTTAAAAAAATGCTATTTTGAAACCTACAGATTTTCTGAAGATCTTGATTTTACAGTACCATCGGACCATATTATCAGTAGTGGACGAATTAATGATTATCTTGAAGGGACTGTAAGTTGGATTGAGGAAAATTCTGGTTTAACCTTTCCAAGACGAGATTGGAAAATTGATGAATATATAAATCCTCGAGGGAATACCTCATTCCAAGTAAAAATTTCCTACAGTGGACCTCTTATAGGTGCACCAAGATCACTTCCTAGGATTAAATTTGATATTACTCAAGACGAACGATTGGTCGACACACCTCAGCTTCGCAATGTACACCATAATTTTACTGATAGATTTAATCCTATTCCTCAGGTTCTTTGTTATTCGATAGATGAAATTCTTGCAGAAAAATCACGCGCCTTATTCGAAAGACATGGAAGAGCACGTGATGTTTATGATGTAATAAACATTAGTCGTAATTTTAGAGAACAGGTTAATCCGGAAAATGTAAGAAACATTGCTATAGCAAAATTTGAGTTTAAAAAAATTGCTTCACCGACCGTGAAGCAAATATTGGATTCAATCGATAAGGAAACTTTAATAGCAAACTGGGAGCATCAATTATCTCATCAAATAAGCAATTTACCATCAGTTGAACAATTCATCAATGAATTAGATGATGCCATCGCATGGTGGCTGGATCCGGAAATTGCGAAGCCAGTACCTGAATCCATAATATCTGCTATTGGGGAAAGAGCTCCCCGCCAATTTTTCCCGAAAGCTGGGATTCGATCTGGTAGAGAATACATTTTAGAGACAATACGTAGAGCCGCACATAACAGGCAATGTGTAATGATAACGTATCACGGTCACAATAGATTAGTGGAACCATATTCTCTAAGATACCCAGCAACAGGCAATGAAATATTATATGTTCGTGAAATTGAAAAAGATGGAATACAATCAGATAAAATTAATCATCCGACGGCATATAAAACTCATGAAATTGACTCGGCAATTATTTCTGATAGAATATTTATACCGAAATGGAAAGTCGAACTATAGAAAATTCAGTGCCTCCATCAGGGATCTGACAACCACCGCCCTCCCACTTCCTGATACCGGTTTTTACCATTTCGGAACCAACAACGATCTGATTCAGTCCCTCTATGACATTCAGAACCTCGTTTCCGACCAGTCCCTTCTCGGTACCGTGGCCACTCTGGCCCAGCCCCGTCAGTATATTCTCAATGCGGATTTCAAAGCGGCACGGGATATGAAATCAAATCAATGAATCCCTCTGGGTGGAAAACATAGCAGTATCCCCCCTTCCTTGCATCTGGGTTCCCGCAATGTTCTTACCGGAATAGTGGCGAAGAACTTGGATATATCATTAACTAACGGTATGTGTTTGGACTTTTAACCCTACCCATGGTTTTGCTGTGCTATCCGGCATTCCTAATGACCCGAGTTGCAATGAGTATTCCCCACTTTTGCAGAAGTGATTCCCCAGAATTGCAAAAGCCATAGCACCGCAAGACCCGGATCCAAACAAAGTTCCACGGCCGCGTCTCCCACAATGATGCCGTCCCTCACTGTAACTGACCGGAAATCTCACCTGCTTGAACATTGGCTGAAAAGCTGTTTTTTTCCCATCTGAATCATGGCCCATACTCAATTTTTAGCTGACCTCTGCCGCTTTTCCGTATTCTTCCCTCCGCCGCCCTTGCACATCCTTTAAAATCACTATATGTTCAATAACTGAACATTGCAGAGCGGTTTACCAGTAAACCGGCAGAGCGTGGCCCGTAGCCCGGCAGCCAGTCAGCTCGGCAGCCCGACCCTGACAGTATTCTTATACTGTTGTCAGCTCAGCCGGTTTAAACTGTGAGTTCACATAGCAATTGCCCGATACGATATTCGTTTCTGTCATCGTATGCGGCAGATAAACCTTGTTGAGCTGTTCCGGCGGCCATCAGGTGCCTTTCCGGTCTCCGGACACCCGAATGCCGCCCCTGCGGCACGGACCCCTTATACCCCGGCATTTACATGTACACTGACAAAGAATACCTGATTCTCGAACACATCAACGATAACTCATCCCAAACCCGGCAGAGAGACCTGGCCCCCGTCGCCGATCTCTCCCTTGGAATGACGAATGCCGTTCTGAAGAAACTGGTGAGTAAGGGCCTGCTTGTGATGAAAAGGGTGAACAGCCGGAACATTCATTACGCACTGACACCCGAGGGCCTCTCCCATCTGGCCCGGCGCAGCCGTGCCCTCCTCAAGCGCACACTGAGCAATGTAGCCCAATACCGGGATGCCACTGAGCGATACATCATCAATCTGAAAACCGAAGGATACACCGCCATCACCCTTCAGGGCCCCAGCGATCTGGATTTCATCCTGGAATGGGCCTGCATGAAGAACGGACTGCTTTATATTCCACCAGCCACTTCTGCAGACACTGAAAACGGTATCCGGAATCCAAACCAGAAAGCCCTCGAAGAACAGGAACTCCTCACAATCCTCGAGTCCTATACTCAAAAACAAAGAGAAACACCATGAAAACAGCCTTGATAACAGGAATAACCGGCCAGGATGGCTCCTATCTTGCAGAACTCCTCCTCTCGAAAGGTTACAGCGTCCACGGAATCAAGCGAAGAGCTTCAAGCTTCAATACCGAGCGAGTCGACCATATCTATCAGGACCCCCATGAGAAAAATCCGAATTTTCATCTTCATTACGGGGATTTAACTGATTCCACCAACCTCATACGCATTATTCAGGAAGTACAGCCCGATGAAATTTACAACCTTGGTGCCCAGTCCCATGTGAAAGTCTCGTTTGAAGTTCCTGAATACACCGCCGATACCGATGCTCTGGGAACCCTCCGACTGCTGGAAGCCGTCAGGCTCCTGGGACTCACACAGAAAATCAGGTTTTACCAGGCATCCACCTCGGAGATGTACGGAGAGGTGCAGGAAGTACCACAAAGTGAAACCACGCCCTTTTATCCCCGTAGTCCCTACGGTGTGGCCAAACTTTACGCCTACTGGATTGTACGGAATTACCGGGATGCCTACGGCATGTTTGCCAGTAACGGAATACTGTTCAACCACGAAAGCCCCCGCCGGGGTGAAACCTTCGTTACCCGGAAGATTACCCGGGCCGCAGCCCGGATTAAACACGGTCTTCAGGAAAGGCTTTATCTCGGCAATATGGATGCTCTTCGTGACTGGGGTTTTGCCGGTGACTATGTGGAGGGAATGTGGCGTATGCTTCAGCAGCAAGAGTCTGATGATTATGTACTGGCCACAGGTAA
>QNBK01000190.1 GCA_003644105.1 Spirochaetota bacterium
GAAGGCCCGCCATCTGAAAGTGATGTTCAGATCCAGGTTGAAATGCTCAACAACGCCATGGCCAAAGCTCCTGTAGCGATTGCTCTGGCTGCTCTGGATACAACTTCTGTTATTGACCAGCTCACCGAGCTGAAAAGCAAAGGAATCCCTGTAGTCGGTTTTGACTCCGGTGTACCCAATGCTCCTGCAGGTTCCATCGTAGCGAATGCATCTACCGACAACTACGCCGCTGCCGGTGTTGCCGCCGAGAAAATGTTTGATGTTATCAAGGGTGATATTGATGCTGCAACTGCTGCTGCACCAGTTAAAATTGTTGTTATGAACCAGGATGCTTCAGGTGAGTCCCTCTTGAGCCGTGGAAAAGGATTCCGTGACACAATGGTTATGCTGATCGACAAGAACAGCTCCCTGTCCAAGTCCGACATTGCAGTCGTAGGCAACCCTGCTTATATCGCTGCAGACAGCCCCACATCCGGTAAGAAAGTATTTATCGAAATGATTGTTCCTGCATCAGCGGCCAACACCGATGCCGCTGCAGCCTCTTCAGCTATGCTGAATAAAGTTGTCGATGACAACATCCTCGGCGTTTTCTGTTCCAATGAAGCAACCGTCAAGGGCATTCTTGCCGCCACCAATGATGGTGCCGACCTGGGCAGCAAGTATGACATCACCGTTATCGGTTATGATGCCGGTGCCGGTCAGAAAAACGCCGTCCGCAAGGGCCTGTTTGCTGGTTCTATCACTCAGGATCCCTACTCCATCGGCTACAAAGCTGTTGAGTTATCCTACAAAGCCTGGAAAGGCGAGTCTGTTTCCGACGTTGACACCGGTGCAAAATACTACACCGCTGAAAACATGGACGAAGCTGATATTGCTCCCCTGCTTTACGACTGAGTGAAGCGAGCGGAGTAGACGAACTTGTTCATCTACTTCCGAGCGAACGAGGGCGCTTCCTGATTCGAAAGAATCGGGAAGCGACTGATAAATTACACAGTAAAGTAATTCAAATAAGGGGCTGTCCAAAATGGGCAGCTCTTTTTTGTAGAGCAGTTTCACTCATCCTTATTCCTGCCGCTGCGGCCTCTTTTTTCAGGAACGTTCCATCTGTCCCATTTTTCCCAAAGATTGCGCCAGTCTTCCCATCGGCCACGACGGAATCCCCGCCTTTCAATAAGGTATGTTTCACCGGTTTCAGGATTGGTTACCTCCAGCGGATATCCGAGCAAGCCTTGAACATCCACACCGGCCATTGGTATCCATCGTTTAAAAGATCGATCGTACCACCAAACTTCTGATTCACCGGTTTCAGGGTTGAGATAAAACAATTTATCCTGGATAACACCGCCATTCAATACAATATCTTTGAAACTTGTACGCTCCTGACTGGCGGTAAAATATCCATATTTCTGTGGACCTGAAAAGCGGGATAATTCCGGATCCGAGTTAAGGTCCACATCAATCACCGAGCCGGGAACATAATTATTCTCATCGTTCCAGTCTGTAGTTGAGATGGTTACCCTATCCCCGCTGCGAACAACTTTTATTCTGGAGCTGCTGTTCTTCCATCCCTGAGAACTCACCCCGCCGACATTCAGCTGCCGTATCCAGAGAACATCACCGATTTCAGGGTTTTCTGCATCCGGGGATAAACGGCGGACAATCAAGCCCCATCCCTCTCTTGGTTCTATGAAGGTATTACCTGATGAAGAACCCTGAGAACGGGCAGCCTCCAGGACATAACTCGAATCACCATCCCTGAGAAAGGCAACAATCAACCCGATGGTATCATTATCATCATCTTTTGAACTTACTGTAGCCTCAAGAGTGAACTGGTCGCTTTCTTCACCCTCAGAGCTTACAAAACCGGCGTAAACCGAATTCCTGGAGTATTCCAGATATGTCTCATCGTGATCAGTTTTCAATTTCCACATCAAGGCAAGGTCTGCTTCATCTCCTTTTTTATCCTTTGCAGCCCGGGCATCTTCCCCATCATTGAAGTATTCTGAATTACTTACTCTTCCCCAGTTTTCAAAAATCTCCTGTGGGCCGGGAGGTTCATACAGGCGCATCTTCCGCTCCAGATCTGTACGGTTGTCATAGATAAAACCGGTTACCGGTTCCAGCAGCTCATCTTCTGTAATGGTCTCCACTGCAGGGGCCATGAGCTCCATCTGTATTGATGCAGTAGTGGAATACGTTTCATTCAACGGCTCTCCGGCAATATGTACGACATATTCAAGGCTTACAGTCTGTCCTTCGAGTTCATACGGCATTTGAGATGTATCTATTACGACATTTCCACCCTCAATCCGTGCCTCTGCACCGCCGCCGGCGCTCACCTTGAGAACTTCCAGGACCGACCTATTGAGCCTGTTCTCAAAACCCCGAAGTAATTCAGAAAGTGCTATAGTATTTCCTGAATCTCCCAGTATCAGAGGAGCAGGTTTGTACTGAGACGCCGTTATTGCAGAAATAAGGGGGTCTACTGTAATTGAATAATCCTGAGAATCAGATGGCCCAAAATCATTTACAGCAACAATGCGGTAAGTATAAAGGGTGTCCGGGACAACAGGGGAGTCAGTCCAGCTCACGGTATTGGCCGGAAGGCCGGTACCCTGCAGAGTAAAATCACCGCCGTCTTCCGAACGGTAAATCTCAAAACCTGTTTCAAAATCCGATGTATCAACCCAGGAGAGCTCCACAGATAAACCCTTCTGTTGGGCCAGAGGATAATCCGGGGCTTTCGGAACTACCTGGAAAATCTCAGGTCCATATTCAGTGCTGGAAACTGTTTCAATACCGTTAAAAACCTGTACCGTTTCAGAAATAGTCGAAACAAGTACTCCATCGCTGAACAATTCGCTTGTAAAGACATATTCTCCTGAAGGGTAATCACCGGCAAACTGAAATCCATTGTCACTTAATTCAACGTCCACAGGAATTGAAATACCACCGGAAGGTGTAATAACCGCCAGAACTTTATCGACATTCCCGGCGGGAAGTTCTGAAGAGGTCCAGTCATAACTGATATCGATACTGCCCTGCCCTCCCATAACCGGAAGTAACATAATATCAACAGTGCCGGTTTCTTCCCCGCTTACTGAAATATTGCTTTCACTGCCGGCTGCCAGTGAGATTCCTTTGGCATCCAGAGCTGTAACCGAAACGGTGTAGTCCCCCAACGGCAAATCTTCCAGAAGAACAAGAGTATCACTTACCTGAAGGGGTCCCAGACTCTGAGTTCCGCTGAGAAGAACCTCATAAGTCTCTATGGCATCAAAATATTCCTGAGGTACCACTGAACGATCTGTTTCTGAGGCAACAAGGTTTATCTGTAAAGACCCTGCAGCGGACATGTTCGTCTGAACCTGCCCGCTGTTCAATACAGGATTACTGCAGGTAGATAGAAGTAAGAGAACCGGCAGCAGAGCCGTTAAAAGTAAAAAAAAATATTTCCCGGGTGATTTCATGTATATCTCCTCACCAGTCTTCATTGTTATCAGGGCAACTCTGAATAGAGAACTAAAGAGTTATCAACAATATACCGGCGTTAATAAGATTTAACCGCTGAACTCTCACAGCCCGATTATATTTTCGGCGTATCTCCGGGTTTACATACTTTTTTTTATCTATGGTGCAGTGATTTCACCGCTCAAATCCCAGAGGTCTTCCCAGGTCTGGTTCTCTTTCCAGAGAAACACCTGCCCCTTAATCAGGCGGCAATTCTTATCCACCCCGGCAATCCCGGCCATTTCCTCATCCGTCAGAGGGTTTTCTGTTACAGCTTTTAAATTACTCATATAGTTTTTTCGATGTATGGAAAAGGGAATGGCAATCTGACCTCTTTGCGCAGCCCATTTCACACAAACAACCGCAGGGTGGACACCAAGCCGTTCCGCCGGGGCAATGACGGCGGGATCTTCAATATCGACAGTATCCGTTTCCGTTTTATCCCGATCCGGTCTTTTAGGCGATCCTATGGGAGAGAAACCGATGGGAACTATATTTTTTGAAAGAACAAAATCAAAGAGTTCCTGCTGCTGGAAATGAGGATGAAGCTCCATCTCAGTCACCGCCGGTTTAATCCGGGCATCCCGCAGTATGAGATTGAGTTTGGGGATGGTTACGTTGGATGTGCCGATTTCATTTACCAGCCCGAGATTTACAAGCTCCTCCATCTGAGCCCAGGTTTTCATAAACTCTTCATGAATATACGGCTTCGCATCCGGAGAACGGGAATCAACATCACATCCAGGAGGATGGAAGTTGGGAAAGGGCCAGTGCACAAGGTACAAATCGAGATAGTCCAAACCCAGATCGCTGAGAGACTGCTTACACGAATTCACCACATCATGATGCATATCGTTCCACACCTTGGAGGTGATATGAAGTTCCTCCCGGGGAACACCGCCGTCAAGAATAACTTTGAAGGCATCCCCGATCTGCTTTTCATTCCCGTAAACACTGGCACAGTCAAAATGACGGTAACCGACTTCGGCAGCACCGATAACAGCATCAGATATTTCTTCAGCTGAAAAACGGTCCGAACCGAAGGTACCGAGTCCGATTACCGGAATCCTATGGCCGTTCCGTGTTGTCCGGAAGGGTACTTTCTGCGGATTTACGGAATCTGCCGCTATTTCAAATTTTCCAGTTGCTGCATAACTCATACTAATTTCCTTTACTCCGGCAGGCGGAAGCATAAACTTTTAAAACTTCTCTGACGTGAAACTCCGCCAGATTCTCAGGGTCAAGATCCAGAACACCCTGCCGCCAGGCCTGATATTGATTGGGCATAAATTGACTTAAAAGAGTTGCCGGGAGAACCTGATTCCTTATATTGGAAAAAAGCTGATTTACCGCAGCAGCCAGACGTTTATCCGGCCAGTAGTACCTGCTGCGGTCTGAATAGCTGTATTTACGTTTAATTAGCTGTTCACTGTCACTTCCAGGATAGTACTTGAGCCAGTACTTCGGATTCTCCAGCATAACTTCTTCCATAACCTGTTTCAGTCCAGAAGCCTTTTCCGTTTCCACCAGCTCATCCTCAATGGAGGCCAGGGCAAACAGGGCCTCCCTCCAGGCGAAGGTGAGCCAGGGCCCGACTTTCTGAATACAGAAATGTTTTTCGGCCATGGACGATAGTGCGGAAAGAGTCTGATAGTCGGTTGAATGAGCCTCGAATACCAGATTCGGGATATCATCCAGAGAATGACTCAGCCCGAAGGCCTTTTCGGTACTGAAGTCAAAAACCTGATCGTCCCCGAACTCTACTCCCGGTTGGACCACAAGACCGCAAACCCGTTCCCAGGCTTCAGAGAGGCCTTCTTTCAGAAATGCGTTCCGAGTGATTTCCACAGTCTGTACGGCATCCGAAGCCGGGGTTGGCTCAAGGCCATCTTCCTGCTCTTTCGCCCCGCCTGGAATCGGCACTTCAGTCCCGATAATATAAACCGGAGCCGGTGAACCGTTTTCCAGGGCCTTCCAGGTTTTTTCAGCTGTAGAGCATAGGGCTGCCGCCCTCCGGGCAACAATCTCATCGGCCAGGGGCTTCGTTCTATCCCCTTCATCATCAGAGAGAAACATACTGGCATCCAGATGAATCTTCTGATAACCGGCACTTACATACTGCCTTATCAGCTCGTGGCTGTTCTCCATGGCCTCCAGGGCATTCAGATGCTGCCAGCTGTTCGGGCCGAGATGATCTCCCCCGAAAAGAAGACGGTCTGTTGGAAACCCCGTATCCCCGGCAACCCGGTTAAGATATTCAACAAAATCAGCCGGTTTCATTCCGGTATATCCACCGAACTGGTCCAC
>QNBK01000191.1 GCA_003644105.1 Spirochaetota bacterium
ACCCAGACGGGCGGCTGCTATAGCCAGATTGAACGGAGAGCCGCCGGGACAGGGAGCGTAGAGTAATTCATTCCCCTTCTGAGGGACAAAATCGATGAGAGCCTCACCGCAGCTGATAATCATAGAGTTATTACCTCCGGGTTTATACTTATATAACGACGGAACTCTGTCCATCGGGTGTTGAAATATCAATCTGCATCGTATGATGCTTGAAGTCTACTTTGAGAGCAGCCTCAGACTCGCCGTTCTTCCGCTGGATAATCAGCACTCCAACCTCAGTTTCAAGGGTCACTTTAATATCATTACCACCAAAAGCCGGCTCAGAATTACGAAACTTCATCAACTCCAGAAGACGTTTTACCACCGGCCGCTCAAGCTCTTCTTCGGCTTCCTCCACACTGTAACTGTGCCTGTTGATATTCCTGCCCTGCCGGGACTCTTCCACCAGCTTGATATCATTCGCCCCGGCAAGCAGTCCCACATAGTAAACCTGAGGAATCCCCGGGGCAAAAAACTGAATAGCCCGGGCTGCCAGATAATCATTATCATCCTCGCCGAGAGCCGAATAGTAGGTACAGTTAATCTGATAGAGATCCAGATTTCCGTAGTCTTCGGACGAGTAGCGCCGGTTCATATTGGAGCCCTTTTCGTAAAGAGCATTCACAGTAAAATCAATCTGATCCTGACTGAGAAGGCCGGCCACATCCACTACACCGATACCGTCATGGGTATCCAGCGTCGTAATACAGTTGCGGGGACATCTCTTCAGCCAGCCGGCAAGGGGAGACGCCTCCCCGGAATAAAAGGCATACAGAATAAGCATGGGCAGGGCAAAATCGTATACAGGCAGCCCCCATCCGGCCAGCCGCTCCTGATAGGAATGATGCTCATGAACTTCCGGCAGGAGTTCCACACCGAAGGGAGATGTAATTGCTTTGCAGCGATCGAAAAGTTCCACAATTTCCGGCTCTTCAAAAAAGAATCGGGTACCCGGTTTTTTTGTGGCATACCCCACAGCATCCAGGCGGATCATTTTAATCCCCTGATGAGAGCATAAAGCACTAAGTTCTTCTTTCAGCCAGCGGCAGCCAGTCTCGGAAAAGACATCGATATCTATCTGCTCCTCGCTGAAGGTGCACCAGATATATCTGGTACTTCCATCTGCGGACGTAATCGGGATCCAGGGATCTCTTGGTTTTCGTGTATAGATTTTCTTAAGGTCTTCCTCAGGGATACCATCGGGGTAGAGCCGATCCACAGGAATAAAGAGCCCATCCCATTCAGATTCAGGACCCTTCTCTTTCCAATCCAGAAACCAGGAGGAACGGGATGAAACGTGGTTCACCATGAAATCCACCGTCAGATCGAAATCAGCCCCCAGATATTCCACATCCTCCCAGCTGCCGAAACGTTCATCCACCTCTCTGTAGGTGATGGGAGCAAAACCTCTGTCTGCGGAAGAAGGGTAAAAGGGCAGTAAATGAATCCCAACCAGTGCATTACTGAAATTGTTCTTCAGCAAAGCGTGAAGTTCCCGGATATTCCCACCCAGGCTGTCTGCATAGGTAATTAAATGTACACCGTTTTTCAAGTTATCCGCCGAGAGCTGCTGATTTTCTTAACTCTAAGAGTAACTGAGAGAGAAATGTCATTCAAGAACTATCAGACTCATTTCCCGCCGGCGTTGACACAGCTCACCTCTACCGGATATATTTTGCCTCGTCGAAATGACAACGGGCTGTAGCGCAGGGGTTTAGCGTACTTGTCTGGGGGACAAGGGGTCGGCAGTTCAAATCTGCCCAGCCCGACTCTGCAAGGCTATACTGGATAACGATTTATTTATTCAGTATAGCTTTTTTTATTCATATATTCTTATAGATATGAATAATCCAAATGCTTTCAGTATTAGGGCATCCTCAAGTAAAAACACTTTCGAAAAGAATGATATCTTATCCTCATCAAATGAATCAGAAGACTCCATATTAACTATCTAAACAGAAATGATACAATCACAACATGAGCAATAAAACCAATTTTGCTATTGTCGGTTCCGGATATATGGGCCGGGTATACCAGAAGGCATGTCTGGAGCTGAGCAGTCAAAGCGGGTATGAATCCTACTATAAACACGACCTCCCGGAACTGCTCAGGGATTTTCAACTGAAGGCCATCGTTGATGTATCTTTTCAAAAAGACAAACCCCCGGAAAGCAGCGGCATCAATTTTTTCGGTTCTGTCGATGAAATGCTTCAGAATAAAGACTCGGGTATAAATGCAGCCGTAATTGCAACACCGATAAACACGCATGCAGAAATAGCTGAAAAACTCATACGAAACAACATCTCACTGCTCATTGAAAAGCCTGTATGTGAAACCGCAAAGGAAGTGAAACGGCTTATCTATCTTTCAAAGAAATATCAGGTAAGAATCATGCCGGGGCATGTGGAACGGTATAATCCAGTTACCCTCGATGCTGCAGAAGCTGTTAAATACAAAATATACGGTAAGGTGTTGAAATACTCATTCTCCCGAACCAGTCCGAAACCGGAACGGGTAAAAGATGGTCTGATTATAGATAAACTCGTACATGATTTAGACCTGGTTCAATGTATTTTCGGAGCCTTCAGCATCGCCGATGTGGAAGTGGAAAAGGTTGACAATGAAATAATGAAATGTATTGTCCATACCAGGCATAAGAAGGGTTACTCCGGTGAAATTATTTCTTCCTGGATAAGCTCGGAAAAAGAACGAAGAGTAACGATAGAGTTTGAAAGAGGATTCCTGGATGGCGATTTTATCAGGAAGAACCTTGGAATCAACCGGTACATGGAACTTGCCAAGCAGGTTTCCTGTTATCAGAACAATCAGATAAAAGATCAATTGGTAGATTTTATTGCGTATAAGCATAAATTCATCAAGACTCTGGTGAATATTCAAGATGCGCTGAAATCCGCCTATCTGATAGACGAAATAAATGAAAGGATTAGCAAATGAATTTTAAGATCGGTGTATTGATTGACTCTCTGAGAATGCCTTTCTCAGATGCATTAAAGGAAACAGCCAAGTTATCAGTTGATTCAATTCAGATGTATATTTCATCCCACCAGATGTCCACCGGAAGTTTTGATTTTTCTGATGTAAATAAAATATCAAAACAGGTAAGAAGTCATAACCTTGAAATCTCTGCACTCGTCGGCGATCTGGGCGGTCATGGATTTGAGCGTAAAGATGATAATAAAGAGAAAATACCTCAAATGAAGGCAATTGTTGATTTTGCACAGGAGCTGGAAGCAAATATCATAACAACTCATATCGGGGTGATTCCCGAGCATAAAAACGATCGGTATCTGATTATGCAGGAGGCTCTGGCTGAAATTGCCGCTTATGCCAAAACAGCCGGAATCTATCTCGCAGTAGAAACCGGACCGGAAAAATCTGCCGTGTTGAATCAATTCATAGCTGATACAGGGGAAACCCATCTGAAAGTTAATTTCGACCCTGCAAACATTGTAATGGTTCAGGGAGAAGACCTTCTCAAAGCTTTAGAAACCCTGAAAAAACACATCGTTTATACCCACGCCAAAGATGGAAAAATGATAAAAAAATGCAATCCCGCACAGATTTACAATGCGTTTGCAGAGGGGAATCCCGAGAACCTGAATATTGATGAATACTTTGTAGAGTTGGCTTTGGGTTCCGGTGATGTCAATTTCCCCGACTATCTGAAAGCTCTGGATAAAATCGGTTATTCAGGCAGTTTAACTATTGAGCGCGAGGCAGGGGAGAACAGACTGGAGGATGTTAAAAACGGTGTTGCCTTTCTCAGAAGGATTATTAATGGGTAGTTTCCCGAATACAATGTGCACCCGCCGTACCTTTAACTTATGAAAAATCTTGATGATATTTTAATTGACCTCTCCGCTTCACACCTTACTGTTCTGCTTCCATCTGAATACCGTTATGCCGGTACAGCCGTGTACGGTAAGGGGATAGGAGCCGCCAGGAGAGTCATCAATCTGAAAGTTGATGAGAATTATTCCGGAGATAAAACTGATTTCAAATCTCCCGAAAACAGCATCAGGGATTATGCAATGAATCAGGGATGGATGGAATCTGCCATAGGATTTCTTACATCAGCTTCCATGGACTCCTACGCTGCATCACGGTTGAGTTTTGACAAGCTCAGGGTTGAAACACACCTCACATCAGGCTTATCAAATGCCCGGGCTGCCGGTGATGAAGCTGAATATCGGGAACTATTATCTGAAGTTAAATCCGGGGGAACCATAAACACAATCGTTATCTGCAACACCCCCCTCACCCTGCAGGCGGCAATGGAAGCTCTGATGATTGCTGCCGGAGCCAAAGCCCGGGTATTACAGGAAATGGGTGTGAAAAGCCGGGTAAGTGATGCTATTGCCACCGGAACCGGAACAGACAGCAGTGTTATTATCTACCCCGATAGTAAAAACCAGGCTGAGGAAATTAAATACGCCGGGATGCACACCATCACCGGAGAGCTGATCGCCCGGTCTGTGATGAACGCTCTGAAGAAATCCCTTTCCTGGTACCGGAAATAAGCTGAAATTACAGCATCACAACGCAGACAGGTGACCCGGTTGAAATCTCTTCTCCCCAGCCTTCCCCGGGCAGGCCTGTTTATGGATAATCGAATCTCAATTGCCCACGAATAGTTTTTCTGATGATTTGAACCCAGGAAAGAACAAGAGGTAAATGCTCTGGTTCAACACTCATTGCCCCTCCCGGATAGCGAGTAACAGTTCCAAAAGGAGTCAGCCTTTCACAGATACTCTGAATAACAGAAAGTTCGGGATTTATCTTCTGACACTCAATATTCAATTTTCCAAGATCGTGAATGAATGGTACAGGTTGATTTCCTTCAATAAGAACGGCTTTCAGGTATTTTTCTGCAGCCTGCTGACAGTGGTAAGCTATTATTTCAAGTGGAGGGTTAAAGGTTTCAGCCAGGAGTTTTGAAACTTCAAAATCTCTCTCAGCAAACTCTATCCACTCCTCAGTTCCATGAAGCATTACACCGCAACTCCTTCAGAACTGATAATGTGTTCCAAGGTCCATGGTTCCTTACTTCTTTTTCTATAATTTGTTTCATCAACAACAATTATGTCGAGTGCCCTATCAAGATACTTGCGAACATCAACGGCTATTTCGGAAGCAAGAATAAAAGGATCCTTTTCAATTTCAGGAAAAATCACACAGATATCCACATCACTATTTTGTGTTGCTGTATTCCTGGCCTCAGAGCCGAACACAACAAACCGGGCATCCGGATATACTGATTTAACACCCAATATTCCATCAATGATTTCCTGTTTCATTAAAAACCCTTTTAGCGGAGAGGATAAAAAGAATTATATCCTATTTTGGCATGTTCAATCACCCCTGGCATCGTTAATAAGGGCATTCACCCTGAAATTACAGCATCACAACGCAGACAGGTGACCCGGTTGAAATCCCTTCTCCCCAGCCTTCCCCGGGCAAACCTGTCAGAGTATTAAAGTTCCGGCAGCTGATGTTGTGAGAATCCTGATTGGCAATAAAAAGCCGGCTCCCGTCCGGAGAAAAGGTGATATCCCGGGACGTCTTTCCCCGGCAGGGAAATCTTTCCGCCAGAGACAGTACAGGACTTTTCCCGGCAGCATCGGCCACTGCTCCACGGCTGATTGTAAATACAGCAACTGTGTCATCAAAGCGGTTGGATACGGCGAGAGTTTGCCCTGAGGGGTGGAGCTCCACCGCCGCCGGGGCGGCAATATTCATGTTCCCCGGGGCCGC
>QNBK01000192.1 GCA_003644105.1 Spirochaetota bacterium
GAGTATTTCCGAAATTCTGAAGGAAGAAGGAGTACAGGTGCTGGCTTCCAAAGTGTTTGGTCCGAATATCAAACGTATGATTAAAAAATTCGCCTGTATTCTGGTTCATGAAGAAACTATTGAACTTGGTTTGGATAACCTCAAATTGAATTATTCCGTTATACTTGAGAGATGGAAACAGGGGTCCGAGAGGAAGCCGCTGAAAGTTTGAAAGAATGAAAAGTGCTGAATGCAAATGGTTTCCGGTCTGTCCCATGAACTATTTCCACTCTCGGGGAATGCTTCGGGATGAGCAGATTTATCCCTGGTGCAAAGGAGACTGGTTCTCCTGCAGGCGGTATCAGATGGAAGAGAGGGGACAGTTCCATCCGGACAATATGCTGCCGGATGGAACTATTGATGAGAGTCTCAAATACTGAGAAACCCTAAGCGTGGGGATAGGGCCATGCGGCGATTCCTCCTTCCAGTACTTTTACGTTCTGATATCCCTCTGACATGAGGAAGCTTGCCGCTTCATAGCCACGAAGTGAGATTTTGCAGTAGGTGATAATTTCTGTATTTTTATCTGATGGCAGTTTATCAAGGTTGGTTCTCAATGTCCCGAGAGGAATCAGGGTTTCTCCGATTCCAAGGCGGTCTGCCTCATATTCGTCTTTACCGCGAGCATCCAGAATGAAGGGTTTTTCCCCTTTATCCAGTTTTTCCTTGAGTTCAACAGCGGAAATCCCCTCCATATAATGACGCCATTTATTCTCCAGCACATGTATTGCTGTGATAAAGTTGTCGATGGCAGGAGAGAATGGCGGGGCGTAGGGGAGATCGAGATTCACAAGATGGGGGATACACATTCTTCCGTGTAAAGCCATAGCGGCGGTGGTGAGTCTTTTAGCTACATCCCCGGTGCCGACAGCCTGGAGGCCCAGAAATTTTCCTGATGTTTTATCTGCCAGAAGCTTCATGATAATCGGTTTAGCACCCATAAAACCCGGTTTATCCGCCGCTGCATGGGTTATCTTGATGTAGTTTTCATAGCCTTCCCTGTTGGCCATTTTTACTGAGAGACCTGTACTTCCGGCGGTAAAATCAAATACTTTGCATATTCCGGTTCCTATGAAACCCTCATACTCCTGGATGTTTCCGTAAACCATGTTCTGGGCTGCTACCCGTCCCTGAAGGTTTGCTGCATCTCCCATGGGCCAGAGCTGTTTCTCATGGGTAATCAGGTTGGTTACTTCAACACAGTCTCCGGCGGAATACACATCGGGGTCGCTGGTCTGCATGAATCTGTTAACCTGAATTCCCCCTTTTGATCCGATGGTTATACCAGAGTCTTCGGCCAGTTTTTTCCGGGGTTTAACTCCGATAGAGACAACGGCCATATCGCATTCGATAATTCGGCCGCTCTGTAATTCCACTGAAGTAATTTTACCCTCTTTACCGTGGAATTTTTTAACTCCGTCACTTGTCAGAACCTCGACACCTTTTGATTTGATGTGATTTTCCACCAGCTTTGCCATATCCCAGTCGAGGAAAGGCAGTACCTGATCCAGCATTTCAACAACGGTATTTTCTACTCCGGCCAGCTGCAGGGCTTCACATGTTTCTATTCCGATTAATCCGCCGCCGACAACGACTGCTTTTTTCTTTGTACCATCGTCCTTAATCATGTCTCTTAATTCGATGGCGTCTTCAAGACTGTGGAGTGTTTTGATTCCATCAAGTTCAATCCCTTCAATAGGGGGCTTGATAGGATCAGCTCCGGTGGTTATTGCCAATTTATCGTAGGGGATTTCCTGCTCTTTCCCCGACTTCAGGTCTTTTATACGGACCAGCTTCTTCTCTCTGTCAATGGCAATGGCTTCAGTTTCCACATAGGCGGTAATCCCTTTTGCTTTGAAGAAGAAATCAGGATCCCGGGGAACACCGGTGGGGGTTGCAATAAGCAGTTTCGGGTCATCAAAAACACCCCCGACATAATACGGGTAACCGCAGGATGCCATGCTGAGTCTTTTACTTTTCTGGATGATTACGATTTCAGCCTTTTGATCCTGGCGGCGAATCTTGGAGGCTATTTTGGGTCCGGCAGCGGATCCACCGATAATAACATAACGTTTATTCATGACATACTCCCTATCCTTTAATGGGCATATACCCAATATATTCAATTAAAAACCTGTTTCGGTTATTTGTACATCCATTATTTATCTATATATTGTTATTCATATTAAACGGTAATTCTATCATCGAGGGTTTTTCCTGCCGCAGGTTCTGCTGTATGCTTTATTCAGGATGAGTAATGGCTAGGCCGAAAACACATCGAATGATTCACACACCTCCCCTGTACAAAGGATTTAAACCCATCGGAGCCAGAGGCCGGGATCTGGAAACCCTTGAGATGAGTATTGATGAATATGAATCGCTGAGACTTGCCGATTTTGAGGGTTTGAATCAGGAAGAAGCTGCTGAAGAGATGGATATATCACGTTCCACCTTTGCCCGGCTGATTGAATCGGCCCGGAAGAAGAGTTCTCAATTTTTTATTCAGGGGAAGAGGCTGGTGATAGGCGGCGGCTCAGTTCATTTCAAGGAAAATCTTGTGCAGTGTCATGATTGCCACCATATTTTTGCCATGAGAATGGGTGAAAGCCTGGAATCATGTCATGTCTGCGGTTCGACAAACCTGATAGATATGGCCGGTGGTTTCGGACATGGCCGATGCTGTCAGGAAAATCAAGGAGCAGAAAAATGAAGAAAATTGCCCTTTTTGCATTTAATGGCGATCCGATGTGTTTTATCCATGTTCTTATCAATGCCATGGAGCTTAAAGAAAATGGAAACGATGTTGCCCTGGTAATTGAAGGAAGTGCAACGAAACTTGTGAAGCTTCTTACCGGCGGTTCAGACCTTGAGGATTTCAAAAAAAACAACCCGAAGATGTTCGAACTTATAACTGTGAATCTGAAAAAAGTAAGGGATGCAGGGATTATCAGCTGTGTCTGCCAGGCCTGTGCAAGCCAGATGGGAGCCCTGGAAGATGTTAAGAAAGCGGATCTTCCTCTCTGTGCAGAGTTAAAGGGACATCCTTCGATGAGCCGGTATATTGAGGATGGTTTTGACATAATTTCTTTCTGAGAACAGCTTAAAGTATCATATGTGCATATCTAAGATATAAATCTCGAATTAATGCGTTAAATTGAATAATCTCTCTTGTCATATGAGCATATGTTCTATACATTGCCTGTGTGGTGAATAATGTCCCGGCCTAAAAGACGACGAATGGTCGGCAGACCTCCTTTATACGCAGGATTTAAACCTGTGGGGGTAAATGGGCGGGATCTGAAGATTCTTGAAATGTCGCTGGATGAATATGAAGCCATGAGACTGGCGGATTTTCAGGGCTTGAGCCAGGAGGAAGCGGCTGTGGAAATGGAGATATCCCGGCCGACATTTTCCCGTCTTATTGAAGAGGCCCGGCGAAAATGTGCCCGCTTTTTTATTGAGGGGAGAAAATTGGTGATATCCGGTGGAATGGTCCATTTCAAGGAGAACCTGATCCGCTGTCATGACTGTGGTCATCTGTTCGTTCTTGCTATCGGTGAAGAGATATCCGAATGCCCGTCCTGTGCGTCGGGGAATTTAATTGACCTTGCAGGCGGGTTCGGTCATGGGCGCTGCTGCAGGTAGGTGTAAATGAAGAAACCAATGAAAATTGCTATTGCAAGCGGTAAGGGCGGAACCGGTAAGACAACTCTATCGACAAACCTGTCCGCTTTATGGGCTGAGAGACGGCAGGTAACCCTGTTGGATCTTGATGTGGAAGAACCGAATTCAGGTCTGTTCCTAAATGGGACTCTGGTGAAACAGGAAACGATTGAGAAGTTCATTCCTGTTTGGAACCCGGATCCCTGCCGTTTGTGCGGAAAATGTCAGGAAGTTTGTGAGTTCAATGCGGTAATGAAGCTGGGAACCGAAATTATGGTATTTCCGGAACTTTGTCACGGCTGTTATGCATGCTCTGATTTATGCCCGAACAGCGCTCTTCCTATGGCAGCCCGACCTATGGGCGAGTTGAATCATTATCGGATGGGCAAACTGGACTTTATTGAAGGACGGCTGGCGGTAGGTGAGGAGCAGGCAGTTCCTGCTATTAAAAGAGTTAAAGAATATCAGAAACAGGAACTTCCAGATTCGGAACTTATTATTATGGATTCTCCTCCGGGAACTTCCTGCCCGGTAATTGAAGCTGTAAAAGATGTGAATTTTGTTATTTTGATAACAGAGCCGACACCCTTCGGTCTGCACGATCTCAAACTGGCTGTTGAAACCACCCGGGGTCTGGGTAAGGAGATGGGTATCGTTATCAACCGGGACGGTATCGGTGATGATGGAGTAGAACGGTATTGCTCGGATGAGGGCCTTAGAATTGTAGCTCGTATTCCTCAGGATCGGGGTATGGCAAAAACATACTCCGCCGGAAAACTGATTTATCTATCCCACCCTGTTATGAAAGAAGAGCTTTCACGGTTGATTGATTTTCTGGAGGCTCTATGAAAGAGATAGTTGTTTTATCCGGAAAAGGCGGGACAGGGAAAACCTCCCTGACTGCGTCATTTGCTCTGTTGGCCGGTTCTTCAGCGGTCGTTGCCGATTGTGATGTTGATGCTTCAGATATGCATCTTCTGCTGGCTCCTGTGGCTGAGCGGGAAGAGATGTTTTACAGCGGGAAAGAGGCTGTTATTGACAATGAAGCATGTATCAGCTGTAACCGCTGCCTGGAAGTCTGTCATTTTGATGCGGTTGAGACCGATGGAACCCTTTATGAAATCAACTCGGTAAACTGCGAAGGATGCAGTTATTGTGAGAGGGTTTGCCCTGTTGATGCCATCACGATGAAACCGTCTTTGGCCGGGGACTGGTATGTCTCGAAAATCAGGTCTGGAGCAAGAATGGTGCATGCCCGGTTGGGAATCGGTGCGGAGAACTCGGGGAAACTGGTAGCAAGAGTAAAGAATGAGGCGAAAGATATAGCTTCAAAAGACTCTAAAGCGCTGGTTCTTGTGGATGGTTCACCGGGAATCGGCTGCCCGGTTGTTTCTTCATTATCCGGGGCGAACTATATCGTCATTGTTACTGAACCGACAATTTCCGGTCTGCACGACTTGAAACGTCTCAGAGAGCTGATAGTTAAGTTCCGTCTTCCCTCAGGCTGTATTATCAACAAGGCTGATTTGAACAGCGGATATACGGATGAGATTCAAAAGTATCTTAAACATGAAAAAATGGATATGTTGGGAACCCTTCCGTATGATGAAAAAATCACATCGGCAATGGTTCAGGGAAAATCGATTCTCGAAGAACCGTATTCCGGTTCGGAGACAGCGGGAATAATTCGGGAAATCTGGCAAAACATACAGTTCAAGCTCGGCTTGGACGGGGAGTAAAAATGAAGATTGTATTTACAGCAAAGGGTACCACCTGGGAAGACGCGATGGATCCCAGATTCGGTAGAGCGGATTATCTGCTTGTTTTTGATGAAGAGAGTAAAGAGTTGTCCGTTGTGGATAACAGGGAACAGAGTCAGCAGGAGCATGGTGCTGGTCCCCGGACCGCTCAGAAAGTTATTGATGTAAAACCGGATATTGTAATAACCGGAAATGGTCCCGGGGGTAATGCCAGCAGAGCTTTGGAAGCCGCCACTCTGGATATGTATGTGGGGGCAGGCGAAATGAGCATTAAAGAAGCCTATGATGCTTTTAAAGCCGGGAAACTGGACAAAGCCTGA
>QNBK01000193.1 GCA_003644105.1 Spirochaetota bacterium
TCCAACAGCTTTGATAACGGTCTCTGTTTCCGGATTTCTGTGTGACCTGCTGGCGACAATTCTTGGTAATTCCGCCGGTTTCTCATATGGAAGTGATACTGGCGGCCCAGGATTGCCAGCTTTCATCCTGTAGGCTCCCTCTCCATGTATCCCCTGGTAGAGAATCTTCGGCACTGGAGCATAAACCCATCCTGCAACAGGAATGCCCGGGGTTCCGTGAGATTCCCTGACGATGAGGGCGATATTTACTGTGAACTCACCGTTTCGCTTCACAAACTCCTTTGTACCGTCCAACGGGTCGATGAGCCACCAGGCTTCCCAGTCGGCACGCTTGGTATAATCGGGGATTTCCCCTTCTTCGGAGATTAGAGGAATATCGGCAATAGGAGTGGGAAGGGTCTTTAATCCGGAAACGATTACACGGTGTGCGGCGAGGTCGGCCTGGGTGAGAGGAGAGGCATCCTCTTTTTCCATCACATCAAAATCCTGCTTGTATATTTCCATGATGGCATCTCCGGCTTTAACGGATAGTTCCTGTAATAAGAGTGCATGGCTGCCGGCAGCAGCAGCCCATTTCTCAAGTTGATTTTCCATAAAAACACGGTAATTGAATTAAAAGGTATGGGAAAGGGGCAGAGGGGCAGGGCGGCAGAGGTCAACAAAAATCCGGTGCTTGACCCGAATGCCCTCATGCTCTAAAAATACAGCTATGGAATGGAGAGCCAGTCACATACTCGTTAAAGACCGGGCCCTGGCCCAGCAGCTGCTCAGGCAGATTAAGAAGGGTGGACGCTTCGAAACGTTGGCCATGGAACATTCAACTTGCCCCAGCCGCTCAAAGGGCGGGGATTTGGGATGGTTCGGCCCGGGGAAAATGGTGGGTCAGTTCGAAGCCGCCTGCAAGAGAATGTCTCCGGGGTCGGTTTCCGATGTGGTACAAACCCAGTTCGGTTATCACATCATCAAGCTTACCGGGCGGAAATAATCCACTTAGTTACAATCGAGAGCTTTTCGGTACAATAACACTATTTCATGTTATAAAGGTAGGATGACAGGCGCTGATATCCTCCCTACCATTTCCGCCAGCCTGATTAAGGCTACTCAGCTTTCCTACGTTGAGGACGCTCCAGGAACAAGAAGCATACTGGTAAAACTGAACACTATCCTGAGGTATACCGAGCGTAAACCGGGTGACGTTCTACTGAAAGAAGAATGGTCGATAATGGTAACATTCCTTGAACTCCAACGTATTCAAAGCCCTGTTCGATTTACCTATGATGCTAGAAATAATAAAGATACTTCAGGTGTATACATTCCTCGCGGTCGATTGTTTTCCCTGCTGTATGATGAGTTCCAACGGAATATGGAGAAATCCGCAGGCCTGATAACCTTCTCTCTACAACTTGTATCAGCATCCCCTCTAGAGATTAAGTTGACGATCAATTCAGATGGCACGGTGAGGTTCATCCAGTGGTAAATAGCAGATTGTCTGTTCTCATCGCTGACGATGAAGATCTGGCACGATACACCATCAAAATTCTCATCTCCAGAAATCACCCGGATCTCGATGTTGTTGCTGAAGCAGTTAACGGTGATGAGGCGGTAAGATTGGTTAATGAACACAATCCTGACCTGGCCATCCTGGATATCCGAATGCCAGTCCTTAACGGCCTTGACGCTGCACGTAAAATTCGTAAATACAATCCGAAAACTGCCATTCTCATTCTCACCGCTTATGAAGATTTTTCTTCCGCGCAGCAAGCAGTGAATACCGGGGTGAACGGATATCTTCTTAAGCCGGTTACACCGGAAGATTTTGCAATTCGTTTGGAGTCAATCAGGAAATGGCGGAATTGCCCTGCAGCCCTTAATGACACAGAACTCGATGAGAAGAAGAGATTAACCTGGCGCCTGGAACGGGCGACAACCAATATTCGTGCCCACCTCTCGGAAGATCTTCCTTTGGATAAGATAGCGAAGATTGCAGGTATAAGTCCCCAGCATCTGAGCCGGTTGTTTCGGAACGAATTGAATACAAATTTTGTGAAGTATATAACCGAAAGACGTATGGACAAAGCCTGTAAACTTCTTAAAAATACCACTCTGGGCATAGCTGAAATAGCCGAACGCTGCGGATATAGTGACGCCAACTATTTTGCCAAAGTATTCAGGAGGAACAAAAGCCTCAGCCCCGGAAATTATAGAAATAATATTGAGATTAAACTCCTACCGACAGAAGAATCCTGACCATTGTTCCCTGACCATTCTCGTTTGGTAAAAAGTTCATTCTGGCATCAGGGTCGGTGAGAACCAGACGATTCCAGGTATTTCGTATTCCCACATGAGCTCCAACAACCTCGACGTCAGATCTCAGTTCCTTATCGAGTTCAGTCATCATCAACTTTCCCATTCCTATGCCGTTGTCGGATATTTTGATAATAGCGTGTCCATCTTCTAAATAGCCTGTCAGGTGAATCACTCCGCCATCCTTCAACGGTTCTATACCGTGGATAATGGCATTCTCCACCAGGGGCTGTATCAGTAGGCTGGGAACCTTCACTAGAGAAATTTCGGGTGCCAGGATAACGCTGTATTCCAGGCGTTTGCCAAAACGCATTTTCTGTATTGTCAGGTAATGCTCAGCTGTGGTGAATTCCTCTTCCAGGTTCATTTGGGTTTTTTGATTTTCCAGGTTGTATCGTAGGAATGCTGATAAGGCATCGATAATACTCTCAGTTTGTTCAGCATTTTCCAACTGAGAGAGAGACCGTACCGTATTTAGAGCATTGAAGAGAAAATGGGGATTAATCTGAGCTTGCAGGGTTTCAAGTTTTGCCTGTCTCAGAGAGCTCTCCATTATCAGAGCCTGTTTTTCAGTCTCTATCGATTCTGAGAGCTTCCCGACCATGATGGTAAATGCTTCTCCAAGTTGACGGACTTCTTCGTTCCGGGCATTCAGGGGTTCAACAGCTTCGAAGTTTCCTTCGGCTAATGCCATATTCATGAGAACTAAACGATGTAATGGCCCTGAAATTGCTGCAGCCTGCTTCAGAGTCCAGATTACGGAAAAGACGAGAACGAGAAAAAT
This sequence comes from Spirochaetota bacterium, assembly GCA_003644105.1. Lineage (GTDB taxonomy): Bacteria > Spirochaetota > Spirochaetia > DSM-2461 > DSM-2461 > UBA2779. The sequence continues at coordinate 3,089 of QNBK01000193.1, forward strand.
AATGACGATCAGACCCAGGAATCGTCGACGTATTACCGGTGTATATTCAGCGTAAACACGTCTGAGATAATTATTCTGCCTCCCCAGTAGAGTCAATTGCAGTTCATAAATTCTGTAATTCAGACCCCTGAGAGAGATGAGCTTGTCAAATAGAATAAAACCTCTTACCCCTTGGCCATAAAGTTCGAGTAATGTATCACTTTCCAACACATACTCAAGAAGGAGTTTCTGAATTTCCTGAAAATGATAATATGTATCGAAATCCCCATGCCGTTCTGCTGCTTGATGTACCTGTGCATCGTAATCCCTGATATAAGCTGTCATATCATTACGTTTTTCGTGAAAGGATCGAATAAATGAAGGATCATCGTAGTTGATGGTGTTCTCCAGAAGCTGGTGGGTTTCTTTCAGCTTGATAGTAATGGTAGCAGTGGCAGCATTCATGGATAGCAGCTCGTCAACCTTTGTATAGTAATCAGAAAACATAGCTGAAAAGGCTCCCACCATGGCGAGTATGAGGATGACAAGGACACCGTAGCTCCAGAGAAGTTGACGACGAATTGTAGTAAAACGGGGCTGTGAAGAGATTTTTGGGGACGTTTCATGCATTTCGGTAACTATCACCTCATCTTCTGTCTTTTTCTTACTTGATCCACAGGGAATATTACCATAAATAATCGAACATTCCTGATGTACTTGACGATTGGCTAAGTTATGATTTTCACATAATCAGTGCAAGGAGATCTTATTGAACAATATGGCTCAGACAGGGGAAATAGCCGAAAACCACCTAATGACAAGATTGAGAAGCCTTATGAAAATCCGTGAAATAGGGGTCCTTGCAGCCCTATTGCTAATGTTCATCATCATGAGTTTTGCAAGCCCTTACTTTTTGTCAGTCAATAATATCTTTAACGTAATGCGTAACATGTCTACCATCGGTATCATGGCCATCGGCATGACCATGATTATTGTTACAGCAGGAATCGACCTATCCGTAGGCTCCATGTTGGCGGTTACGGCTATAGTTATGGCCCGACTTATGTATCATGGCGTCGGAACATTGCCGGCAGTACTGGCAGGATTTGCTGTCGGAGCGGTTCTTGGTGCGGTTAATGGACTGCTGATAACAAAACTTAAACTCACACCTTTCATTCCCACTCTTGGCATGCTCAGCATTGCACGAGGCTTAACGGTATTGTTTGCCACCGGGCTTAAAGGATCTGTAGCTTCCAATATTTCAGTAAAAGATCCTTTTGTGGAGTTCATAGGCGGTGGATATCTCGGTCCTATTCCAATGCCCGTTATAATTATGTTCTTCCTTGTTTTTATTTCAAGCTTCTTTTTACGGCGTACCGTTCTGGGAAGGCAGATCTATGCCATTGGCAGTAACGAGGAAGCAGCAATGCTCTCCGGTGTCAACGTTGATAGGGTTAAGCTCTTTGTTTATACCCTGATGGGCCTGCTTTGTGCCCTCTCAGGCATAATGACTGCTGGTCTGCTGTCTACTGCAGCTACCAACTCGGGTACTGGTAACGAGCTGGATGTTATTGCGGCAGTTGTCATCGGAGGTGCAAGCCTTCAGGGTGGAAAAGGTTCCGTCTGGGGCGCCATTATCGGGGCGGCAATCATGTCAGTTCTACGTAATTCCTTTGTCCTGTTACATCTGCCCGGCTTTGTGCAGACAATATCAATCGGTGTGGTAATAATCCTGGCTGTCAGTATTGATTCCAGGAAGCAGGGTTCTTAGAACCCTCAGATATTTCAGATAGGGAGAGAATGTATGAAGAAATTTGCATTAATCGTCGTTTTAGTGATGGCTGTTGCAGGCCTGATGTTCGCCAACGGTAGCACGGAAGCTAAAGAGGTTCGTGATCTTCCCCCCGGTCCCGCTTATGCCTCAGCAGCTGAGCCAATGGATAGTGGGCAGGTAAAGCCCATTAAGGCATCTGATGATCCAATCCGTATTGCGGTCCTTGGTCTTGAAAATAACCCCTTCTGGATTCCAGTAAAAGAAGGTGCTATCAAAGCTAATGAGGAACTTAAAGCTTTTAATGGTATCGTTGACTGGATCGTTCCCCCTGGGGACAAGCATACCGCCGACGTTTTCGGGCAAACTTTGGAAAATGCTGTTGTTCAGCAATATGATGCCATTGTCACCATCGCTGGCGACAGTGGAATAATTCCATACATCAATAAAGCGGTTGCTGCTGGTATCCCCGTGGCAACATTCAATGTGGAAACTAATGATGAGTCAGATCGCCTCTTTTTTGTAGGAGCCGATCTCTACCGTCAGGGTCAATCCGCTGCTGAAGCCATGGTTGATTTTTTCAGAGAGGAAGGCGTTGATAAACCGAAAATCGGGCTTCTAACCGGATTCTTTGCTGTGGAAGGTCATGAACTTCGGCGTCTTGGTTTTGAAGAGTATGTTGAAAAAAATGCTCCTGAAATCGAAATTGTCGGTCGTGTTGAAACACATGACAGTGATTCTGAGGGATATCAACTGACCACTGACTTTTTAACAGCTTACCCCGATCTGGATGGTATTTATTCCTGTGCCGGCGGTAGTGTCGGAGCGGCTAAAGCTATCGAAGACTCTGGCCGTAAGGGTCAAACATGGGTGTTCTGTTATGATTTTATGGATCAGCTTATGGAATATGTAAAAACAGGAATCATTGCAGGAA
>QNBK01000194.1 GCA_003644105.1 Spirochaetota bacterium
GGCGGGCGGTTGGCCCTGGTTCCAGTCTCACTATCCGGAGCATCCGCTCCGTACCAGGAATGAATGGCATCATCATCGCTCCCCCGGATACCGATCGCCGGGTAGCCATCCCGCATATTCATAATTCTCGCTGTCAGACGTATATCCCACTGAAGAAATTTTTTCTGAAATTCATAGATGCTCTCAGGAATTCTTCCGGTAAAAAGTACCACCCAGAATTTAACAAAATCCAGAATGGCATACCAGATGGAAACAAAGAACATCAGAAAGATATGGGGAATAATGATGTAAATCCACCCGAAAAAGGAACGCAGCAGCAGCTCACCCCGGGAGTTACTCTCCTGGCGGTTGATTATCAGTTTCATAGAAACCTCCGTGTTGCGATTATAGTTTATTATCCACTACAATTCCGCTTATGCCTGCTGATTTTCAAAAAAGCCTGAAGAGATACCAGAACAATTATCCCGGGGAAAAGCCTCTTGTTGACCTCTTCCGCTCACTTTTAAACCTTCCCGATGCCTTCTACCGAACCTGCCGGCCGGGTCATTTTACGGCATCAGCCCTGATACTGAATCCGGAAAGAACTCACCTGCTCCTGGTGGAACACCGGAAACTGGGAATATGGGTACAGCCGGGGGGGCATGCCGATGGAGAGGTTCATCTTGAAGGGGTGGCCCGAAGAGAGGTGGAGGAAGAAACCGGCGTCTCAGAGGTAAAAAGTGCTCCGGGAATACTCGACCTGGACATTCACGCTATTCCGGCCCGTAAGGATGAGGGGGCACACGACCATTACGACGTGCGCTTTTTGTTCACGGCAGATCCCGCTCATCCATTGAGAATCAGTCACGAATCAACCGATTTGAAGTGGCTCCCCGTAAAAAACCTGGGCGATTATACCAGAGAAGAATCTATGTTCCGAATGCTCAGAAAAGCCGGGGCCTTAAGCTCTCAGGCGGCATCAACCTTATGAGTTTTCTCAAATCCTGCGTGAAGGATACGTAAATTTACCGGGTTGTGCTTCCGGTTTCGAGCGGATATCACCTCATCAAGTGCGGCTTCCACGGCATCCACCGAGACAATTCCCGGCTTGAGCTTTAAAAGGGCCCCGATAGCGGCCATATTCGCCGCCCGCTCGGTACCTTCCGACAATGAAAGATCGGTGGCATCAAGAGAGACTAAAACCAGATCTTTTCGGGTAGGAGGATTCTTTACCAGTGAGGAATTCCATATCAGCAGCCCTCCGGGACGAACCCGGGGTTCAAACTTGGCCACCGAAGGCCCGTTGAGGGCAATCACGATACTCGGCTTTTCAATTACAGGAGAAGCAATTTCCTCATCGCTGATTACCACCGAGCAGTTCGCCGTCCCTCCCCGCATTTCAGCACCGTAGGAGGGAATATGGGACACCTGTTTCCCCTGACGCATTGCTGCGACACAGAGCAGTTTCCCGGTGAGCAGGACTCCCTGCCCCCCGAATCCGGCGATAATGAGTTCTTCGGTCATGAAGCCTTCTCCTTATCCGCATCTTCATCTGCCGGTCTGTCCCGGAACTTCTTCAGGGGATACCAGGGAACCATATCGCTCTTTACCCAGTCAGCAGCTTCCGGCGGCTGAACACCCCAGTTTGTAGGACACATGGAGAGTATCTCCACAAAGGAATAACCCCGGCCTTCTTTCTGATATTTCAAGGCCTTGAAAATCGCCTTTTTGGTCTTTCTGATAGCCCCCGGATTGTGTACCGAGGTGCGTTCGATGTAGGCGGGGGCCTCTAAGGTATCAAGCATTTCACAGGCCCGGATGGGAAAACCGACATCCGCGGAATTTCTGCCGGCAGGACTTGTTAAGGTTTTCTGACCCACAAGAGTGGTAGGGGCCAACTGCCCTCCGGTCATGCCGTATATGGCGTTGTTTACGAAAATTACCGAGATATCTTCACCCCGGTTAGCCGCGTGAACGGTTTCTCCGGTTCCGATAGCCAATAGATCCCCGTCTCCCTGATAGGAAATCACCAGCATCTCCGGGCGGGCTCTTTTAATTCCGGTGGCCACAGCAGGGGCCCGGCCGTGAGCGGCCTCCAGGCCGTCCACTTCCAGATAGTTATAGATGAGAACCGAACAGCCCACAGGGGCGATAACGATAGTCTTCTCCCGAAGTTCAAGCTCGTCGAGAACTTCGGCAATCAGTTTATGAATAATCCCGTGGCCGCAGCCGGCGCAATAATGCGTCCTGACATCGCTGAGCGACTCAGGACGCTTGTACATGGGTATGGTTTTCACGCTCATATCCGTTTATCCTCTCAATAATATCATCCAGGGCGGGAACCGCACCTCCGGCACGTCCGTGAAAATCGACTTCCACTTCACCGTTCATCGTCAGCTTCACATCTTCCACCATCTGACCCAGGCTCATCTCCACGGTAAGAATCTTTTGTACCTTACTCCCCACTTCAAATAGTTCCTTTTCAGGGAAGGGCCAGAGGGTAAGAGGCCGGAACAAGCCGGCTTTAATTCCCTCGCCCCGGAGACGATCCACAGCCTTACGGGCAATACGGGCCGAGGTACCATAGGCAACCACCAGCCAGTCGGCATCATCGGTCATATAGGTATCGACACGGTGTACTTTTTCTGTTATCAGATCGTATTTTTCCTGAAGTCTCAGGTTGTGTTCTTCCAATGCAGTGTCGGGAATCAGCTTCATGGAACAGATAATGTTCTTCTTTCTGCCCTTTGCACCGGTAAGGGCCCAGGGCTTCTCAAAAGATTTTCCCGAGGGCTTCGGCAGCACTACCGGTTCGGACATCTGCCCGATGTAACCGTCGGCCAGAATCATGACAGGCATACGGTACTCGTCGGCCAGGTCGAAGGCCTCTATCGTGAAGTCCGCCAGCTCCTGAGCACTCCCCGGTGCCAGAACGATGGTACGGTAGTCTCCATTCCCTCCGCCTCGAGTGGCCTGAAAGTAGTCCCCCTGGGCACCGGCAATGGCTCCAAGTCCGGGGCCTCCCCGCATGATGTTCACCAGAACGCAGGGCAGTTCAGATCCGGCGATATAGGAGATACCCTCCTGCTTGAGAGATATCCCCGGGGATGATGAGCTTGTCATTGCTCTGACTCCACCGGCGGCAGCTCCCAGAACCATACTGATGGCGGCCAGTTCACTTTCTGCCTGGAGGAAGGTTCCTCCAACCTCCGGCATCCGGCGGGACATATATGCGGGGATTTCATTCTGCGGTGTAATGGGATAGGCAAAATAATGCCGGCACCCGGCTATAACTGCCGCTTCAGCCAGGGCCTCATTACCTTTCATCAGGACCTTTTCAGACATCAGACAGCCTCCACTAGTTTGTTAATCTCGATTGCAGCATCGGGGCACATCAGGGCGCAGGCGCCGCAGGCAATGCACAGGGATTCATCGGTACAGACGGTATAATAAGCACCCTGATCGTTAACATCTGATGTTTTCGCCAGGATGTCCTTCGGACAATTTACGATGCAGAGGCCGCAGCCTTTGCATCTTTCCTTATCAATAATGGGTATGCCCCGGTTCATCGAGGCCTCCTTTCCAGAGTCTTGTTTTTGACAAATTAAGCCTTGTGTCAGTAAAACGCAAGGTTTATTTTCATATCTTTATTAAAAAAATAGACAAAGTTCACATATTTCGTGGAGAATATACACTATAGTGATTCCGCACTAGTAGTGATATACCAGTATGTTGTGGTTATTTTTATTGCTTTTATGTTTAATCGTTTCGTAGTTTAAGATATTTTACGTTTTATTTATCAAATTCGGCTCCTCTCACCAAACAGGGAGTTGCCGGAAATAACAAAATAACTCATTTCATATGTATTATTCGACAGATATAGCTTTAAAAGCGTTAATTAATCGATAGCATACGCTCTAAGCGGCTCCAAATCCATTCTCAGTTTCACCACAGCTTTTATCGAACCGTAACTCAGACTGGTGCAGGGAAAATCTGTAAAGGCTACCCGTCCCCGAACCTCCCTGGGACGATTGTAGTCCCGTACCCTCAAATAGGCTCTCAAAGCTTCCTTTATCGCGGTTTTAATTGCATTCCTCCGGGAACCGAAATCAACCGCAGACGTCCCCGCTCCGGCGGACGCCGGATAAACCTCACCACCCCATCCTTCCAGCCGGCTTTCCTGAGTCGAATCCGGTGTGTATTCCATCAGTACATAGAGAAATCCGTTTTCCCGGGTAAGGGAAACCGTCTTCATCCGGGGATCACCCTCAGGGATAAGGGCCAGAGGTTCGATCAGGAGTTCTTCTTTGACAGCCCTGGCATTGGATGAAGGAATCCAAATGACAGAAAACCCGTAAATCATTCCCGAGAAAGACCAGCGGGCATCCTCCAGAAGTTCTTTCAGGGCATTTCCCTGGCGCTGGGAAAGATCGCCTGTCTTCCTGATATTCTCCCCGGGGGAAACAATCTCCATCAAATCCTCACGCAGCCAGAATTCCCCCCGAATCGGATCCGCTCCGGCGGGAAGATTAATGAGAAAAAAAACTATGAATGGTATCATACCCCAGGGCAGAGCCCTGGACCCGGAGTCGCTCAAGCGACTCCGGGTTCCGCGGCAGAGCCGCGGGGTATGAAGCCATGCTTTCCCGGCGCTCATTCGGGAATGAACAAGTTCACTCCACTCATTTCGCTTGGGAATGAAAGCTGCCGATTGGATTGTCAGTCGGCAGAGAGTGAATGGTATCATTCCACTGCCGAGTTCAGGGCGTAATGGATTGTCGACAGGGCAATCTTCCATTTCTGATTCACATGAGGCCGGCCGCAGAAGCATCCGGCAAAGTTCAGGGGAACATCCTCAAGAATCACCGCTTCCAGATCTCTTCCGATAAAATCAGCCTGCTCCCCGAGTTTCTGAAAGAACGGCTTGGCATCTTCCGCCCCGGAGCCCGGCGCGGCGCACATCGCTGATGCGGCCTCCATTTCTCCTTCGGGAATTTCAATCCAGGCCTGTTCCACGATGCCCGATCCGCCGTCCACCTTGACTACCGCATGAAGTATTGAGGTAAACGGTGTTCCCCCGTTACTGCAGGTTGAACCATGGTAGATATATTTAAAGTGTTCTGAGCCATTATCCGCAGGCTCCCGTTCAAGCTGTTTCTTTGTCCATTTCTTTAACGCCCGTTCTGCAACGGGATATGAAAAACTCATACCTTCACTCTCTTCTCTGTTATGTTACAACGTACAGCCGAAAACCCCGGTAGGGGATATTTCCGGTGTCAATAAAGGTGTCAACACTCAGGTGAAGCAGGCCACGGTCTCCCCGGAAATCGTACTCGAGAACCGTCATGGTTTCCTTTTCCTTCAGATAGGAGGAGTAATCAATCTTCATAGGCTCCGGGGGGAGCAGATCTTCATTCTCCACGGATATAACGGCAATCAGCAAGCCCCTGCGGGAGCGGATTACCCACCATGCCGAGCGGCCGCTCACATGCTTATCCAGCCTCTCTCCACCGTCAATCATATCCTTATAGAGCCCTGCAACATCCTCAATACTGTGGCCAATCGCAGCATCAGAGGCATCGGGCAGCCAGCCCATGGAGACGGCTCTTTCAATCGTTCCACGATAACCCCAGGCTCCTTCCAGAGCTCCCATGGTTTCCAGAAGAGGTCTTCGGGACGGGCCTGAACCCAGAAACCGGGCCACAAAACGCTTGATATGCGCCCGTTCCCGCCGGGGGCGGCTTTCCTTTTCCCCGGGATTAACCGCCAGAGGCACC
>QNBK01000195.1 GCA_003644105.1 Spirochaetota bacterium
AACTGACCACAGCCGTATTCCTTGGTATTCAGGGTATTTTAATTGTAATTTATTTCTCTACTGAAAAGAACCGGTTTAGTTTTCCCATCCCCCTGACAGTTGATAGTAGAAAAAAAGAAGCTTTTGCATTATTCTTCGCTTCATGAATCGTCTTAAACCCGCTTTTCTTGTTCGATTCAGCGTGGAGCATCCCTGGACTATTATTCTAGTTGCAGTGCTGATTTCCACCCTGGCCATATTTCCAATCACTCAACTCAAGATAGAGCCTGATGTGGAGAGCCTGTTACCCCGGGATTCCAGTGAAAATGAAGAATCAGAAGATCTGGAATATTCAGCCGACTTCGACCGCCTGGCGGTTCTGGTAGAAGGAAAAGACCTGTTTACCCTGGAAGGATTAGACCGGTTTTCAGATCTTGTATCCCGCCTGAAGGAAGAACTTGAAGCGGAGAAGGTTATTGACCCTTTCAGCATGATTACCCTGGAACAGGCAGGCAGCCGTATAAGAGCTATTACAATGTCTGCCGGCGGTAGAGCTCCGAAGACGCCTGAAGATCTGGCCGCTTTCATCCGTCGATTGGATAACGATCCTTTTTCCCGGGGACTCGTATCTTCCCGGGATGGAAAGGCACTGACCGCATATTTACTGATACCCAAGGGCCGTCCATATCTGGAACAGGATAAAGTAATACGGTCGATAACAGAGACATTCAAAGACAGTATGAAAATAACCGTTACCGGTTCAATCCCCTTTTCCGCTGAAACAGAGCGCTACCTGACACGGGATGCCCTCAGACTTATGGCTCTGGTGGCTGCAACAATTCTGTTCAGCTATTATCTGGGATTCCGCTCCCGTCGGGCTATGATACTTCCGGTAATTCTTGTTATCACCGGCACGGCCTGGTCTCTTGGATTCATGGGCCTGATGGGTTGGAAACTTTCAATGGTAAGTATTGTTTCACCACCCCTGGTCCTTACCCTGGGCAGCTCGTACAGTATCCATATATTAAACGAATACTACCAGTTTCCCATGACCGGAATAAATAAACAAAAACGAATTATCGAAGCGGTAACCTCGGTGAGCGGAACTATCGTGATGGCCTCAATTACCACCATAACCGGCTTACTCTGCCTACTGTTGGCATCTATGCCTCAAACACGGCAGTTTGCCGTCTCGACATCCGTCGGTGTTGCGGCAACAGCACTGCTTTCATTAAGTCTGTTTCCGGCCTTTCTCTCACTACAGAAACCGGTCGCCGAAATAAAAACACAGAGAGTCAACTCGGATATTCTGAGCCGTGGTTTGAAAAAAATCGCCCCCGCTCTGGTCCGGCAGCGATGGCCGGCACTGTTTATCCTTATAGTTCTATTTACAGTTTTTGCAATTTTGTCTCCTGGAATAGATTACAATACGAACCCTGTTTCATATTTTCCTGATAAATCAGATGTAATCGGGGAACTGAAGAGCTTCAGCCGGGAGGTTGGAGGAATGGATGAAATCACCATCAGGTTAACAGCACCTGGGGCGCAGCCGAACTATTTTCTTCAGACAGAAGTTCTGGATAAGATTTACGGTGCAGGAGTGAAAATCGCAGAGAATCCCGATATCTCACATCTGATGTCCCTTCCTGCATATTTATCCTTTGCCTCAGAAACAGCTTTGGGACGTAAAGCTGATTTTTCGAACCGGGGACTGAACCTGCTAGTAAGCCGCATGTTTCTTGCTGCATCCAAAACTGAAAGTGACTTTTCCTCTATCAATTTAACAGTAAGGATTTACAATAGTTTTGAAGGACGCCCGATTGATGAGGGAGATACAAAACGTATCAGTGCTGATCTGGAAAGAATACTACAAGAAAATCTACCTGAAGGGGTAAGCTGGGAAATGGATGGATTAAGTCTGGATTTCCTGGAACTATCGAGCATTATGCGTCGGGATTTTCTGGTTTCCACACTGGCGGCTCTCTTCGCAATCGGAATTATCTGCACCCTGGCTTTCAAATCCCTCAAGAGAGGACTTCTGGCTCTGATACCACTTATTACCGGAATAGCGGCAACATTTATCTTCATGTCAATATTCCATATCCCCCTGGACATGACCACAATCATGATGAGCTGTGTTGCCATCGGCGTAGGAGTGGACGATGCAATTCATTTTCTACTCAGGCAAAGGAGTGAGGAGCTGTCGGATCCTGAAAACCCGGAAAATGCTGCTGTTAAGGCTCTGATTCATACCGGGCGGCCGATTATTCTGACAACTCTTTCCATTGTTCTGGGACTGGCGTGGTTTACCCTGGCAGGTTTCCGCCCCATCCGTTACTTCGGACTGCTGATTGTTTTCACTCTGACTGCCGCCGGATTATCCACAATATTACTGCTGCCTCCTCTGGCGAGAAGCAGAAAGAAGACTTTATGATACAGTTACAGATTCCACAGCGATTTCCATTGGACAATGCCGCCCAGATTTTTGTGAATATCGTTTCCAAGGGAGAAACAACCCTTTCCAGGATTGGCCTTGTAATGTCCGAACCGGTGGACAGGGAAAGACTTCAGCAGGCAATAACAAATATCATTCCGGTCCGATTCCCCTACTTTCAGGTATATCTGAAAAAAACCTTTTTCGCCTATGTTCTGGAACGAACAGATGATATCCCCCAGGTTGAAGATGACAGTTTCTACACCAACCGCCATGTGGATTTCCACGATGAGAATTTCTTATACCGATTCAGGACAGGAGGAAATAACATTGCCCTGGAAATGAGCCATATTCTTTCTGACGGCTATGGGACACTCGTACTGCTTTTATCGGTAACCGCTGAATACTTCCGATTGGAAGGAATTGAGATTGAAGATTTTCCCCTGATATTCACCCCGGGAGATTCCATCGATCCACGGGAGTGGGGATGTGCTTATGCTGAAGTTTTCAGTTCTGAAGGACCTTCTATGAAGGCAGAAAAGCAGGCATATATACCAGAGGGTAAAGCAATTCCCTTTGAGCGATACTACACCGCACAGTTTCAGATGGATCTTGAAAAAACCCGAAAATCAGCCAGAGAAAGAAAAGTAACCCTGGTAGTTCTGATTTCCGGAATATACCTGTGGGCAATTCAGCAGATATACCTGGAAGATTTGAAAGCAGGGAAAGCAAAAGCCGGCCTACCTCTCCGATTTCAGATTCCCATTAACCTCCGCCGTGACTATCCCACCCGATCACTGAAGAACTTCTCTTACATCTTTTCTCCTTCATTCACCTTAAAAAGACCGGAAGATGAAAAGGATCTTGAGGAAATCATACGGATTATCTCTGAAGATATCCGGTACGAACGGCACAACCATACTGTAGAGAACCAGGTTCGACGGAATCTCAGATTAACGGAAAACCCGCTATACAAGTATATGCCCCGGGTAATCAAAGAGCGTTTTCTGGCTTTTTTTTATCAGATATTCGCCAGAGGTTTATTCTCCGGAGTTCTCACCAGTCTTGGTGAAATGAAATTACCCCCAGCTCTGGAAAAAAGAGTTGAAGCCATCGATATACTGGCCTGTAATTCACCGGCTCCAGGAAGAAATTCAACAATGTTCAGCTACAAAGGCATACTGGAAGTTAACATTGGAAGCACAGTGGATAATCTGAGACTGGAAGAAAAGATTGCCGGTAAACTCAATGAATTGGAACTTGAGTTTAAACTTCAGAACAAACGGGCTTCTCCGGATGATATACCTTTAGGTGATTAACAACTGCATTCGCATGTCCCTCAGAGAGGTTCGACTATATGACTGGAGATGGATATGCTGCCTCAGCTACTGAAGCAATTCGTTCAACAAGCTTTCCGACAGAGAGTAAACCGTAGTCGAACACAAATACCTGACCGTCTTTCATTGTAATAACAGCGCGTTTAAACAGCCCTTTTTTTGCAGCAGTAACATTGGCTATTTCTCCTGCAGGTAAAGCCACTATCGCCTCATCATTATTTGAATAACGGTAAACCGTATGCCCTCCCGCAGACGCAAAAGTTGCGACATCAAGAAATATCGCTTTTACAATTGTTTTATTACTCGATTCATAAAGAGACACAAAACGCAGCTCTTCTTCACTGACTTTGATTTTCCCGGTGTAACGTCCACCCTCTTCGGGGATGTAGTTTATAACCCACTCATTCTCTTTAGTAATCATGGTGTTATTATACCATACTAAAACAGAAATCCCCGGACTTTATAGTATCCGTGAAAGTTATAATCTCTTGCAGATAATAATCCTAGATAATATCGGCCACCATATCTCCCACTTCACTGGTGGAATAACCCATTTTTCCGGCAGCCAGGCTCTTTATTTTAGTATCCGTAATTTTCATTACAGCGTTTTCAATTGCCTCTGCCGCTTTGTACTCACCCAGGGTGTCCAGCATCATCGAACCGGCAACAATTGAGGCCAGCGGGTTGATAATACCCATACCCGTGTATTTTGGAGCCGAACCGCCGATGGGTTCAAACATGGAAACACCTTCGGGGTTGATATTTCCTCCGGCAGCAATACCCATACCTCCCTGGGTGATGGCACCGAGGTCGGTGATAATATCTCCGAACATATTACTGGTAACCAGAACATCGAACCATTCAGGGCTTTTCACCATCCACATACAGGTGGCATCAACATGATAGTACTCCCGTTCAACATCCGGATAATCCGCCTTTCCCACCTCATGGAAAGCACGTTCCCAGAGATCGAAAACATGGGTAAGAACATTGGTTTTACCTACCAGGCCCAGGGTATTGGCCTTACCCTTACCTTGCGCTTTTTTACCATGACGCTCTGTGTAGTCAAAGGCATATCGGAGACAGCGTTCAACCTGGAAACGGTTGTAAACCATACTCTGAACAGCCACTTCCTGGTCGGTTCCCTTCATGGAGATACCGCCGGCACCGGTGTAGATACCTCCTGTATTTTCACGAACGACAACATAGTCAATATGCTCCGGGCCCTTGTCCTTAAGGGGTGTATCAACACCGGGGTAGAGCTTTACAGGGCGCAGGTTGATGTATTGGTCCAGTTCAAAACGGAGGCGCAGAAGTATTCCTTTTTCCAGGATACCCGGCTTCACATCAGGATGACCGATAGCTCCAAGATAGATGGAGTCGAATTGTTTCAAATCACCTACAGCAGAGTCAGGTAGAACTTCACCGGTCTTTAAATATCGATCTCCGCCGAAATCAAACTCGGTAAGATCCAGTTTGAAACCGAATTTCTTAGCTGCTGCATCAAGAACCTTTGTTCCTTCAGCAACCACTTCGCCGCCGGTTCCATCTCCGGGAAGAACGGCAATTTTATACGTCTTTGACATAAACATTCCTTATTCTGGTATGAAAAAGAAGATACACTGAATTTTCACCTTTGGTAAATGGCTGAACCTGAAACCGGATTAAAGTAGATTAATACCGTTCTTCGCACAAAGAGCAATCATTTTATAAATGTGATGCTCAAGTGATAGCGAGGAGGCTTATCGGTCAGCACTCGCAATGTGTTGGAAATACCCTGAACAAGGCAGTGAAATCCCAGAAGGCATAAAGGTATCAAGCCTAGAATCGGCATAAGTCCTAAAAGAAGCTCGGATCCCATCCCTGCTCGTTCTAACAGAATTATTGCACCAGGGACAAAAAGCAACAGAAACAGTGCTGCGCTGAACAAGAGAATCGTGATGGTAATCTGGAAATTAATAACTTCCTTACCATGCCGGTCAATGGGATT
>QNBK01000196.1 GCA_003644105.1 Spirochaetota bacterium
CCCATGGAGAGCTTTATTGCCGGTTTATCCGCCGGTGCCGGGTTTCTGATGGCCCTTTTATTCATGTCCGGAATACGGGAGCGCCTTGATACCGAGAAAGTTCCGAAATTTCTGCAGGGTACGCCCATTGCATTTATCTCCGGCGGGTTGATGGCCCTGGCCTTTATGGCCTTCGACCATGCACTGCTGACGAATCTCATCGGAGGCTGATGCGATGGAAGGTTTAGTTCGAATTCTTGCCGCTTTTTTATCAACAACCGTTTTTGCGGCCCTTCTGGGCCTGGGCCTGGCGATTGCCTCCCGGAAGCTGAAAGTGGAAAAAGATGAAAAGGTGGAATCCCTGATTAATCTGCTTCCCGGTTTGAACTGCGGTGCCTGTGGTTACGCCGGCTGTGAAGGTTATGCCGAAGCTCTGGCCTCGGAGGAAGATAGTGATATTTCCCGATGCGGCCCCGGCGGAGCTGAAACCCGCTCAAATCTGAGTGCTCTGCTTGGTCTGGAAGCCGATGATTCCGCCGTTCGTATGGTTGCCAGACTGGCCTGTCTTGGAACAGATAAGGCGGCGGTTAAAGAGTTTCAATATGTGGGATATGCCGACTGCGAGTCGGCTCATATGCAGTTTGACGGTGATAAAGGCTGTAAATACGGATGCCTGGGGCTGGGATCCTGTGTAAAAGCCTGCCCGGTAAATGCCATTGACTACACCGGCGACGGACTTGTTGTCGTCGATCCTGATAAATGTATCGGTTGTGAAATCTGTGTTGCTGTCTGCCCAACCGGTGTAATGAAGATGGTTCCGGCGGATGCTGACTGGTTTGTCGCCTGTAATTCAAACGACAAGGCCAAGATTACCAAGAGCCTGTGCACCGCCGGCTGTATCGGATGCCGCATCTGTGAGCGGAAATTTCCTGATGCAGGGTATGTTGTTACGGACAATCTCTCTATCCTGAGTTATACTGGGGTAAGAGGAGAAGGCCGGGATGCTGCTGCAGCCGCCTGCCCTCCGAAATGTATCATACAAATAGACAAGGTGAAGGAAGATTAGGGCTGTCAGGCAGCGCTCGTAATGTGGGCGGCTGTAACGCCGCCTGTAATTCATGAGCAAGGTAAAGCTGATTTTCGGGACCAGTAATACGGTACCCTCCGGAGAAACCGAAAGCCTCTTTGAAGATGCCTACCAGAAGGCGTTCAAACCTTTTTTAACGACGATCTACAACCACCCTGAGATTCGCCCCACCCTCTTTTACGCCGGGCCTTTACTTGAATGGCTGGAAAAAAAGCACCCTGAGTTTCATACAGTTCTCGGTGAAATGATGTCTCGAAAGAACCTTGAGATGCTGGGCGGCGGATTTTGGGATCCCATGCTGCCTCTGGTACCGGCCCCGGACAGGGTGGGGCAGATTGAGGTGATGACCACTTACCTGCGCAAGAAGTTCGGAAAACGCTCCCGGGGAAGCTGGATAACCAGTCAGGTGTGGGAAGCCCACCTGGCATCATCATTGAAAGCCAGCGGTATGGATTATGTGTTTTTAAGTGAAAGGGCTTTTCCTTCTGTCCCCTCATTCAGACCCGAATCTCCTGTTATTGCTGAGGATCAGGGTAAAACGGTGGTTATCTTTCCTGTTATGGATTCTCTTACCGAGCGTTTTCTCAAAGTCCCTCCGGAACACATTCTGGAAAGTTTGAGAACTCTGGAACCATCAGAGGATAAAGAAGTGGTTGTGTCACTGATTATTGACGGGAGAATCCTCGGCGGAGATGGGAATTACAGTGTCTGTTATGAGGAAAAATGGCTGGAGCGGTTTTTTGAAGCCGTACACCGCTCCCGGGACTGGCTGGAATGCGTCCACCCCGGTCGTTACATCAGAAATTCCCATTTTTCCAGAGAAAAAATGTACGTCCCGGGGCCGACATATGCATCCCTGATGCGCTGGTCGCGCCCTGATAACCCCGGGAGTGCCGATAAAAGCAGCAGCCGGCCCAGTTCTTTTTACCGTGAGTTTCTTACCAAGTATCGTGAAAGTGGTCTGCTTTATGCCAAAATGATGCACATTGAGGTTCTTACCAATCAGCTTCGGGGAGATAAGTACCGTAAGAAGAATGCCAAAGAAGAACTCTGGCGGGGTCAGGAGCATTACGCTTACTGGCATGGGCCCACTGGAGGAATCTACAGCAGCAGACTGCGGCACGCCGCTTATTCAGCTTTAATAGAGGCGGAAAAGGCCACCCGGGAGCGGGGCATTTTCAAGTCGGCCCTGAGTTCGGTGGATTTTGACATGGATGGGCAGAAGGAGTTTCTCTACAACGGGCTGAACTTCAATGCCTATGTGCATTCTGTCGGAGGGGCTCTCTTTGAACTGGACTATCTTCCGGTTTCCAGAAACTATCTGGCCACACTCTCCCGCTATCCTGAAGATTATCATCCGCCGGCCACTCGGGAGCAGGGTTACGACAAGTATCCCAGGCACGCCTTTCTCGATCACATCCTTCATCCTGACGACGGTCCTGAAAGTTTCGAGCGCAGTTCCTATCGGAGCCGAAGTCCTTTTCCGGGTAAACGCTATGAGGCTTTGGAAGTTGTCAGAGACCAACCCCGGGTAACCTTAAGCTGCCGGGGACCGGTGAACGGCGGCGGTGAGGTATTGGAAATCAGGAAAACATACCGTTTCAGGCGTAACAACCTTGAAGTTGATTATCTTCTCACAAACCTCACACCCAGAACATTGAGCTTTCCCTGGGGAACCGAAATAAACCTGGCCCTCTCGGATGATGCGGATAAACGGTCGATTTCAATAAACACCGAAGAATCAAATGACAATGGATCTGATCGCCGGGGACGGGACAGGGATGTTGAATCGTGGACTCTTCTGGATGCCGAAAGGGATGTGATGATGTTTTTCACCCTTTCTGAACCTGCAGAACTGTGGAGCTTCCCTGTCTTCGCAGATTACAGGGTGGGCAGAGAGCTTCGGCGTAAATATCAGTCCAGTTTTTTTATGCCCTGCTGGAATGTGGAACTGCCGCCTCTTGGAACTCATTCCTACAAAATAAGCATGCGCATTGGACGTTTAAAAAACCGCTGAAACGAGGATTGTTTCAGGAAACCGGTGTCATGTCTCGGTATATTCTAATCATCCACCGGCGGGATTCTTTATAGTAATAATCTGATGACACCAGGAAAGAGAGAAAGGCCCCCTGCAGGTTGTACTGAAAATACCGGCATTCACCTTTGTAGAACAGTATCCTGGCTTTCAGATCTTTTGGCAGATTTTTTATAGCGGACAGCTCAAGCAATTCGGCCTCTGCCGCCGGCCAGTCACCCCGGGCAAAGCTTCCTTCAAGTATACCTTTGAGTACCACTTGGGACTTATCACCGGCATCTGTGTAATCAGCTTTGAGAATCTCCCTTTCAGCAGGTACCCACAGTTCACCCGTTTCAGGACTCAGGATGTTTCCTAATGCCCTGGCAGCCTCAGCACTCAACAAAGTTCTATCAGGGAAACCTCTACCTTCCAGAAAGGGCAGTGGTGCGGGTCTGATAGGAGGATTATACCTCTGCGGTTCATTCGGAGCAGATATGGCGGTATTTATTTGAATCTCGTCCTTCGGCTTGATAGTAACCGGAATACCCAGAGCATTCCGCCAGGGGACGATAAGATTTATCGCTTTTTCGTCTTTGATGCTGATTATCGCATACCACCAGGAAGTATCCTCATCAGGGTGATCGGTAAAAGCCCGTATTCCCGGTGCGATATGTGCCACCAGTTCTGTACGGTTAAGATTCTCAACTGTAATCGCCCGGGAGTATCGGTGGATTTCATAAACCATACCTTCTGTGTCTGCAGGATCTCTCCAGGTTAGAACAACGCTGGAGCCGTTCACTTCGGCATTGAGATAGGAAACAAATGGGGATTGAAGACTAATACCCGCGGCCTGGGAACTCAAGGCATGAGGAATGAGGAGGAACAGTACCAGGCTGAAAGATTTAAATCTCATCAACAGTATTATCGGCAAATCGGCCCTTTAACGCGAGGCTTCATAAGTGTAGGATAAATTCATGGGCAAGCGTAAATCACCGATCGATGTCTACAAATCCGTATCCTCTGAAGGTTTTCTGAAAGTCACCTCAGAAAATGATGATAAAAGCAGCGAATCTGACAGCGGTAAGGCCGCCCGTCTCCTTCTTCTTTTAGGAACCGATGAAGCCGCCAGGGTAATGGCCCGGCTCAATCCCCGGGAATCAGAAGTTCTTGCCCGGCAGATTGCCGACACCCGGCGGGTGGATGCCGTTGAGGCCGGTAAACTTCTGGATGAGTTCGGTGACCGTTTCGGCAATCTGGAGGTACGTCGGGCCCGGGGGGGGGTGGATGCCGCCCGGGAAATCCTCAGCGCTGCCTTCGGAAAGGAAAAAGCCGACCAGATTGTGGCAAAGGCCGTCCCCGAATCTTCATCCAAACCCTTTGCCTTTCTCAACAACCTTGATTTCAATCAGATAACCAGCCTTCTCCGCAAGGAAAATGCCGTAACCCTCTCCCTGGTAATGTCCTATCTCGATCCCGCCCAGGCCTCCCGGCTTTTGGAATCCCTGCCGGATGACGAACGCGGGACTATCGTTCTGAGGATGGCCAGAACTGAAAAGGTATCCCGGGAGGTGATTTCCACTGTTGAAACCACCCTCCAGGAAAAACTCAGGTTTATCGCAAAGGATGACAGCGAAGAGATGGACGGGCGTTCTGCCCTGGCTGATATTCTTCGTTTTATGGATCTTTCGGATGAACGCCGCCTCCTTGGAAACCTTGAAGAGGCCGATCCATCACTGGCCGAACAGGTAAAAGAGAAGCTTTACACCATGGACAGCGTTCTCCATCTGAGGGATATCGATTTGCAGAACATACTTCGCCAGATGGAGGAAAAGGGTATTGCTCTGCTTCTCAAAGGTCAGACTGAGGAAATCCGCGACCGTATCAACGAATCTTTAAGCTCGCGCCGCCGTCTTCTGGTGGCCGATGAAGGGGATATTATGGGACTGGTTCCCCGCAGCGATGTAGATGCCGCCGTCAGGGATTTTCTGGAGAAAATCCGCTCAGGTGAAGAGGATGGAACCTATATTGTCATCCGGGAAGAGGCGGATTTGATTTAATTCAGTATATCTTGAACAACCACCCTGAACATCGATAGGATACGCAAATGACTGCCAATGAACTGCGACATAAATACATAGATTTTTTCACCTCCCGGGGCCATGCGGAAATTTCCGGAAAATCTCTCATCCCTGAGAACGATCCGACGGTGCTTTTTACAACCGCCGGCATGCACCCGCTGGTTCCTTATCTGCTGGGTCAGGACCATCCCGCCGGTGCCCGTCTGGTTGATGTACAGAAATGCATCAGAACCGGGGATATTGAAGCGGTGGGGGACTCTTCTCACCTCACATTTTTTGAAATGATGGGGAATTGGTCGCTCAGGGACTATTTCAAGAAAGAGGCTCTTACCTGGAGTTATGAGTTTCTCACCAGTGAAGAGTATCTGGGTCTGGATAAAAACAGGCTTTCAGTGACCGTTTTTGAAGGTGACAATGATGCGCCCTTCGATCAGGAGTCCTACGACACCTGGGTGACTCTGGGAATCCCCGAAGAGAGAATCCATAAACTTCCCAAGGAAGACAACTGGTGGGGCCCTGCCGGTGCCACCGGACCCTGCGGCCCG
>QNBK01000197.1 GCA_003644105.1 Spirochaetota bacterium
GAAATTAAAGATTTCATCACACAGATATCAACTAAGAACTGAGGCTTCCGGAAAGTTCCCTGGCCACCTCTACCGCCTCGGGATTGTAAAGTTGTGATTCCGGATGATTCATATACGGCAACAAAGCTTTTTTAGCTTTCTCAGGAAGATTCTCCCATATACTCCAGCGTTCCTGAGTTTCAGCCTTCATCAATCTGGCACTGAGTACTTTCAGGAGTGAATCAACAAAGCCGGCCACTTTCATGGGCTTCCCATATTCAGAGCTTTTCCGATAATCGTTGTTGACTGCAATAATAAGAATATCCCTGATTAAATCGTTCCAGGCCTGTGTTGTTTTCCCGGATTCTTTCTGAGAAAGAATTGCTTTGATACGGTCTGAATATTCAGGCATCACATAGGGAGTCATCTTGTCGGGGTTGTAGTTTTCGCCCCGGATTACCTCGGACTCGTATCGGAACCGGTCTGATAAGTTCCGAAGCCACTCAAAATACGATGCAGTAACTCCTCCGGAGTTGGCCAGAAAATCGTATATAACGGTTACTCCCCGCTGATGAAGCAAGTTCTCCGCTTTAGGAGTAATAGGGCCATTACTGCCGCAGGCGATAACCGGAGCATTAATACCGGCAACATTGGCCGTAGTAACGGCATTTTCCAGAGCAGCCAGCACCAGAATATCACACTGCCGGGCAAGAATCCCCGACCCTGCAGCTGCGCCGGAAATGGTTTCATCTACACCGATTTTACTTCCAACTACCGAGCCGGAACTCTTTGCCAGTTTCAGAAGCTCTTCAACATCAAGTTTTTCACCGAGAATTGCTCCATCCCGATCGGCAACACCAACAATGTTCACACCGTAAACTGAGAGTTCCTCAATCAGTGAGCTTCCGACTTTACCACTCCCCTGGACAATCACCCTCTTGCCTTCAAGCAGCTTGCCGAATACATCGCCAAGCTTTTTCCAGTCTTCTCTTTCCAGTCCTCCCCTGGTGAGTTCTGTCAGAGCCTGTATTTCCGAGGATTCTTCAACTGTCAGTTCCCGGGCAGCTTCCCAGCGTCCGGCGGCATATTCATTGGCAACGGTGGCGAGGATGGTAACGCATAAGCCCCTTCCTGTAGCCCCGGTTCGGGCATCAATGCCCATTCTGGGTTTCCCGGTAATATGCGCTGCTGCAACCAGCTCCAGATATTTTTCGCTTGAAGTGAGTTTCTCCATCAGTACCGGGTCGTGAACATCGATATCAAAACTTTCCGAAAGAAGCGTTCGGGCTTCTTTAAGAGAAATAACTTTATGTCCCAGTACCGCCCCGGATTTTTTCACGCCGTAGGCAATCAGCGCCAGATCGTGAAGGGCGGATTTGAATCCCTCGAACATCTGTCCGATTTCACTGGCACCACAGCCCACATCTCCGGCGGGGACATCCCGGGCCGGGCCGGTTACCAGAAACAGGGAACGGCCAAAACTGGACAGTGTGTCGAAGAGGTCAATCTTATCAGAAGCAAAATCAGAAGGATTAATCTTCAAACCGCCCTTTCCACCACCAAAAAGAATACCCGTTCTGGCACATTTCCAGGTCATCAGAAAAGACAGACCGCTCACCTCGGCAAAATCAACAATCAAGGCATTGCGGATACCACCCTTACAGGGTCCTCTATCGGTGCTGTGCTTCACCCGAAACCCTTCAGCATTCCTCTGTACACCCTTGTGTACAGTGTTCACCCAGAATTCATCAAATCGTTCAAAGGAAATCAGATCGGCAAGAACCCGGCTCTCTTCATTGAATCCAAGAGTTTCTGCGGCATCAAAAAAACCGCTTAGGGCATTCAGCAGGAGATTTTCCGCCAGCTCATCCCCGGGAATTTCTATATCAGAATTATCCGAAGCCATTTTATACAGGACAGACATGGATTGGGCTATCTCCGGCTGAGTGACACCCGGAGTACTCAAACCACGGATTAATTTCTCCCAGTCGGAGTTGTTCTGTATATCTCCGGTATGATCGGATTCAAACTCCTTAAAAAGGATTTCCAGATTGTCCTTGAACCCCATAGTGGGAATCCCGGTTCCGAAATACAAAGAGAGAATCCCGACGGAACTGTCGGATGCATCATTCCTGAATAAATCCCAGAAAGTTCTGTTCAGATTCATACCTCTCTGATGAACAAGATCCAGAACTCTTAAAGTAAAGTCCGATGCCGGATTCGGATATGCAATTGAAATCCGAATTTCACCGATTCCAGCTTCATCTTCGGTTACTGAATCCTGCCGATACTGCGGTCTGTTCTCATTCAGGGCAATCTCAAATAAATCCAGATGACGATGAATACGGCCGGTGGTATATTCGCTGTTGGCTTCTTCGTTCAGGTAATTCGGAGGAAGACTCGCAATAAATTCAGATGTATAACGGTATTTCAGCCTGGAACTTCTCTTATTCACTTCTTCAATCAGAGAAGTCTTCTCATCTTCAATCTCTTTGGAAACAGAGAAGGGGCTTCGTCCCTGTTTCTCCAGGGTAACGATACGCCGGCCGGAACCGATCTTAACCGAATCAAAGGAGATAATATCCAGGGCGGAGTTTTCTTCCAGTATACGACTGAGCTTTCCGGGAACATCCCGACCTATATTGATAAAATACGTTATTTCCTTACCGTCATCACTGGTAACGGTAAGATGGTCCATATCGGCATTGAGTATCTGGCTGGAAACGTATATGAGCTGGGAGATTTCCTCGGCACTTTTACTGAATAAAAACCAGGGAGGAAGCTGACCTTTTGTAAAGGAGTTTCTGGTTATCTTTTCTACTGTATTGAGGTCTATCCCGTAAGATGTCTCCAAAAGTTCCCATACTTCTGCCTGTTTCTCTTCAATGTACATAAAGTTCCTCCATAAACGGCGAAATTAACAGTTATCTGCATTTAAGAAGTTTATATTACAGCATTTCAATGTTTGCAACCACTAATTCTTACGAATCCATCATTTTACTATAATTTAATAATCGATAGCGCAAACTGTTTCCTGCAATGTTTCAACCCGCCTTTATCCGGTAGACACTGGGGCTTAACCCCATAACGTTCCGAAACTGCCGGGCAAAGTAATTGGCATCATCGAACCCGGTTAGTCCGGCTACTTCGGTAACACTCAGATCGGTAGTGCGCAACAAGTCGCCCGCCCGGCGAATCCTCAGGCGCAAATGGTAGGCCAGGGGCGGCAGACCCACCGCCCGGCGAAAGGCCCTGTTCAGTGTTGAGGCCGATAGATCGGCAAGACCGGTAAGCTCATCCAGGGTTACCGCCTCATCCAGATGCTGCTCCAGATATCCTATGGCCGCTCCAATCCTCGATAGCCGCCGGGCTCCGGGATGCTGGGCACCGGAATACCACCTGGAAAGCTCCCCCGCCAGACGCATGAAATGAACAACCGCCATATACCGGTATCCATCTTCTCCACATTTAATCTCATCTTCAATCCGTTCTATCAGGTTCATGGCTTTATCCAGCCGGGTGGAGTCCAGCTTCAGATGAGAAGTTACATCACCCTCCCCCCGCCACTGAGGCTCCAGAGTAAAAAGGGCATGAAAACCGGGTAAACGGGAAAGATCGTAGGTACGGGCTTCCAGTATAGCCGGGTCGAAAAACAGATTTACCAGATACAGCTCACTTAAATCCTCGTAGCCGTGAGCCCTGTTCCCCAGGATGACAAAAACATCCCCGGCGGCGATGGGAAGCAGCTGCCCGGCCACCCGGTGATGCCCGGTTCCAGAGAGAATGATAACCAGCTCGGCGAAACTGTGGGTGTGCAGGGGATAGGGAATCTGAGGTTCCCGTCTGACGATTTTCAGGGGTTCCCCGGGAGCCAGAAGGACATCTTCGGAATCGAGATTGAACTCGGGGTTCTCCTGGTCATCAGAGGTCATGACAATATCGTGCTAGTAATAGGCAATCCAGTCAAGGTAAGCCCGGGTAATTCACCATAATATGAACGCATTAACTCATCCCGGAGGTTCATTATGAACGGAAATGTCTACAAAGACGCCAAAGAACAATACGCCGAACTGGGCGTAGATACCGATAAAGCCATCGCTGCCCTGAAAACCGTACCCATCTCACTGCACTGCTGGCAGACCGATGATGTGGGGGGATTTGAATCTCCGGATGCAGAGCTCTCCGGCGGAGGCATCCAGGTAACCGGCAACTACCCGGGAAAATCCCGGAATATCACAGAAATGCGTGCCGACCTGGACAAAGTGATGAACATCGTCCCTGGAAATCAGAGACTGAGTCTTCACATGATGTACGGTGAATTCGACGGAAAAAATGTGGGCCGGGAGAAAATTGCCCCGGAACACTTTGCAGGATGGATCGACTGGGCTAAAGAACGGAAAATGGGGCTGGACTTCAACGGTTCATTCTTCAGTCACCCCAACGCCGATGATGGATTCACCCTCTCCCACCCGGATAAAGCCATCCGGGAGTTCTGGATAGAACACGGTAGGCAGAGCCGGAAAATCGCCGCCGCCATGGGTAAGGCTCTTGGAACACCCTCCATTGTGAACACCTGGATTCCCGACGGCGCCAAAGACCTCCCGGTAGACCGACTGGGTTACAGAGTCCGGCTGAGGGACTCCCTTGATGCCATGATGAAAGAGGATTTCCCGAAATCCCATATGAAGGATGCAGTGGAAACCAAGCTCTTCGGTATCGGTTCAGAGTCCTATGTGGTGGGATCCCACGAATTCTACATGGGATATGCCATGTCCAGAGACAAGATGATATGCCTGGATATGGGTCATTTCCACCCCACCGAATCTATCGCCGATAAACTGTCTTCTGTGTATCTGTTTTTTGAAGAGCTGCTGCTTCACGTCAGCCGGCCGGTACGCTGGGACTCGGACCATGTGGTGCTGTTCAACGATGATATCGCCGATCTCACCCGTGAGCTGGTCCGATGCGGCCGGATTGCCGATACACATATCGGTCTGGACTTCTTCGACGCCACGATGAACCGCGTTGGAGCCTATGCCATCGGCAGCCGGGCGGTACTCAAAGGCCTGCTGGCCGCGTTCCTGGAGCCCCATGACAAACTTAAAACCTACGATCTGGAAGGTAACGCCTTTGCCCGCCTGGCTCTCCTTGAACGGGCGAAGACTCTGCCTCTGGGTGCCGTCTGGGACCGTTACTGCGAGGAATCCGGGGTTGTTAAAGATGCCGGCCTGATTGATGATGTTCTCGGGTACGAACGGGACGTTCAGTCTAAACGAAAATAGTCAGGATTGATTATGAATGATATTTTAAATGACCTCGTAGCCGTCAGCCGGGAATACGGTGCCGATCCTCAGTGGGTTGTTGCCGGAGGGGGAAACACCTCCCTGAAGGTTGATGATATTCTCTACGTAAAGGCCTCGGGATTCCCCCTGGCCACCATCGATGAAGGCGGTTTTGCCCGGATGGACCGTTCCAAACTGGCGGCCATCTGGAACACCGATTACCCTGCCGGAGAAGATACCGCAGCTGTAGCTGAACGGGAAAGGCTTGTGCTGGCAGATATGATGGCCGCCTGTGTGCCCGGAGAAGAGAAGCGCCCCAGTGTTGAGGCCCTTCTTCACGATCTTCTCCCCTGGCCGCTGATTGTTCATCTTCACCCCACCCTGGTGAATGGACTCACTTGTGGTATGAAAGGACAGGCAATAGCCGGA
>QNBK01000198.1 GCA_003644105.1 Spirochaetota bacterium
CCCTACATGCCCTTTCATTACCTTCTTTTTAAAGAGCTGCAGACTGAGGTTCTTGTAATGAGCTCGGGTAACCGGAGCAGTGAACCCATTGTTATCTCCCATGAAAAAGCTGTATCTCAATTTGAGGGAATTGCCGACACAATTATTTCTCATAACAGGCGAATCCATAACCGGGTTGACGACTCGGTGGTTTTTGCATCTGAAAAAACAGTGCACATCATCAGGAGGTCCCGGGGATGGGTACCCGATCCTATTCTCACAGATCTGCCGGTGGACAGACTCGCGTCCTTCGGCGGCGAGCTGAAAAGTACTTTTGCCCTCGGCCGGAAAAACCACATTATTCTGAGTCAGCATCTGGGCGATCTGGAAAATATGGAAACAATGGAGTTCTTCCAGGAGTCCTATTCCCGTTTTAAAAGGCTTTTCAAGGTTGAACCGGAGCTGTTTGTCCACGATAAACATCCAGATTATCTCTCAACACGTTCAGCCCTGAAAATTGCGGCAGAAACGGGATATCCCGCCATCGGAGTGCAGCACCACGAGGCGCACATCGCATCGGTTATTGTTGAACATGGATTGAAAGAACCGGTAATCGGTGTGTGTTATGACGGCTCAGGTTACGGCAGTGACGGAACTATCTGGGGCGGGGAAATCTTTTCCGGCGGGCTGGAAGAATTTCAGAGAGAGATTCATCTTCAGCCGATCAAGCTTCCCGGCGGAGATACGGCATCAAAGCATACCTGGAGAACCGCTCTTTCTTACCTGTATCAGACTTACGGTGATGGATTTAAATCTCTTCCCCTGGAAATTCTGGAATGGATTGGAAAATCAGAAGGTCCCGAAAGGGTCAATCAAATACAATTCATGCTGAAAAACAGCATAAACAGCCCCTTATCTTCCAGTATGGGACGGCTTTTCGACTGCATCTCAGCCCTGACAGGGGTATGCTTTGAGAACCGATACGAAGGAGAAGCGCCCATGCTCCTGGAAGCCGCGGCAAAGCCCGAAGAACACGGCCATTACCCCTGGAACATTACAGAAAATATCATCGATACCCGGGAAATTATCAGGGCAGTTGTTCAGGATATTCTGAAGAAGGTTCACCCCGGGGTTATTGCAGCCGGATTTATGAATACAGTGGTGCAGTTCAGCTGTGAGTCAGTATCACTGGTGAAGGAAAGAACCGGTATAAAGAATGCGGCTTTGAGCGGCGGGGTGTTTCAGAACAGATACATCCTGGAAGGATGCGAATCGGAACTGAGACGAAGGGGTTTCCATGTGTACAGTAACTCCCTGATACCGGCGAATGACGGGGGTTTGGCTTTAGGACAAATCGGAATGGGCGCAGTTGCAGGAGGCTGATATGTGTATTGCAGTACCGGGAGAGGTGATAAGGATTCACGATTCAACAGCAGAAGTTCGCATCCGGAAGGTAATTCTTGAAGCTGACTGTGCCCTGATGGAATCGATATCCGTCGGGGATAATGTACTTGTCCACGCGGGTTTTATCATCGAGAAAATCACCCGAGGGGAGTCCGATCAGATGATGGATGATCTGGAAAACTATTCCAATATCACATCAGCCTGGGAAGATAATTCGTGAACCGGGATTTAATCGAGACTCTCCGGACTGCCATCTCAGGGGAATCAGAAAAGCCGATTACCCTGATGGAGGTTTGCGGCAGCCACACCATGGCTATCTCCCGTTTCGGTATACGCTCCCTGCTGCCTGAAACAATCAGGCTGATTTCCGGCCCGGGGTGTCCGGTCTGTGTTACCGAGATTACCTATATCGATTATGCCATCGCCCTTTCCCGACAACCCGCAACCGTTGTTCTCAGTTATGGAGACCTGGTAAGAGTCCCGGGATCTCATTCCAGTCTGGAACGTGAAAGGGCCGGGGGAGCCGATGTGAGAATTGTATATTCTCCCATGCAGGCCCTGGAGACAGCCCGGGAGAATCCGGATAAAGAGGTTGTATTCTGCGGGATAGGTTTTGAAACAACCACTCCGGGGTCTGCTGTCCTCATCAAATCCGCTGCAGAAAAGAATATCGGAAACCTTTCAATACTCGGGGCCCATAAAACCATGAAACCGGCGATGAGCGCCCTGTTGGAATCGGGTACGGCGATTGACGGGTATATCTGCCCCGGCCATGTGAGTGTTATCACAGGAATGGGTATGTACCGGGAACTCTGCAATGAATATCCGATTGCCTGCACTGTTACAGGATTTGAAGCTGAAGAGATTCTTGTCGGGATACTCTCCCTGGTAAGAAGCATTCAAAACGGTGGGGATCCGGTTCAGAATGCCTACCCCCGGGTAGTTCGGGAAGAGGGAAACCCGAAGGCAAGAAGCCTTGTGGCTGAAGTATTTGAGCCCTCAGACGCCTTTTGGCGGGGGTTGGGTTCGATTAAAGGAAGCGGGTTGGCTGTTCGCCGGGAATATGAGACTTTTGATGCGTACGAGCGCTTCGGACTGGAGGTTGAAGAGGGGGTTGAGCCGAAGGGATGCCGCTGCGGTGAGGTGCTCCGGGGAGTCTGCACACCTGCGGAGTGTCCCCTCTTTGGAAACCGCTGTGTTCCCGGAGACCCTGTAGGGGCATGTATGGTATCCTCTGAAGGCAGCTGCGCCGCATGGTACAATTACTCATGAAGGATTTCGGAAAGATTACCCTGGCCCACGGCGCCGGAGGCGATATGAGCGGTGAACTGATCCGCTCGGTTTTTATGCAGGCCTTCGGTGATGAAAACGTTCAGGGAAGCAGCGATTCGGCTATTCTGGAACCCGGCAGGGGGAAGATGGCCTTTACCACCGATTCCTACGTGGTTCAGCCCCTGTTCTTTCCCGGGGGCGATATCGGGAAGCTGGCTGTAGCCGGTACGATTAACGACCTTTCGGTTTCAGGGGCCATCCCGCTGTATTTGAGTTTCTCGGTAATCATCGAGGAAGGCTTTTCCATTTCCGATCTGAGTAAGATTGCAGAATCCGCCGGAGAAACCGCCCGTTCGGCGGGGGTTCAGATTGTTACCGGTGATACAAAGGTAGTTGA
Source organism: Spirochaetota bacterium (assembly GCA_003644105.1). GTDB lineage: Bacteria > Spirochaetota > Spirochaetia > DSM-2461 > DSM-2461 > UBA2779. The sequence goes on from QNBK01000198.1 coordinate 3,053, forward strand.
GAAAGGGAGCTGTGACGGTCTTTTCATCAACACTTCCGGGGTGGGCTTTATTGAAGAAGGACTTGCCGGTATCAGTACAGCCTCCCGGGTAAAGCCCGGAGACTCGATACTGGTTAACGGCACAATCGGGGATCATGAAACGGCCCTGCTCTGCAGCAGAAAGGACATCCCGGTATCATCCCAAATCATCAGCGACTGTGCCCCCCTGAACAGCTTAATCCGGGAGCTCATTGGATCCTGTCCATCGATAGCCTTTATGAGGGATGCCACCCGGGGGGGCATTGCCACCGTTTTATGTGAACTGAACGAACTCTGCGGACGGGGAATTGAAATCAAAGAGGACGCCATACCGATGAAGGAGGAAGTTTCCGGAATATCCGGAATATTCGGATACGACCCCCTTTTTATGGCGAATGAGGGAAAAGTTATCTTCGTAGTCCCGAAAGAGGATACTGAATCAGCTCTCGGACTGTTAAGAAAACATCCCATGGGAAAAGAGGCTGCCGTTATCGGCCGAATTACTCAAGATAATCCTGATAGAACAATACTGAAAACCAGAGCCGGAGGTTCCCATATACTCCACAGACTCTCAGGCATGCAGCTCCCCAGGATTTGCTGAAAACATGGAAGAAAGACATGCATGAGTTCAGCATAGCCCAGAATATTGTGGAGATTCTTACTCAGACGGTGGAGGATAACAGGCTGATAAAAGTTGAGCTTATCACCGTCGAAGCGGGAGAACTGAGACAGATTGTTCCTGAATCTCTGGAGATGGCCTTCGACGCCCTGAAAACAGAAGAAGACAGTCCTCCGGCAATCAGAAACTGCAGGCTCAATCTGATAATTATCCCTCAGGCGGTGAGCTGCAGTGATTGCGGCTGTAATTTCTACCCTGAAGATCTGTGCTATATCTGTCCTGACTGCGGCTCGATCAATACTGAGGTGAAGGAAGGGGATAAACTGATAATTAAATCAATCGAAGGAGAAACTGATTAAATGATTATAGAACTGAATCAGAATATCATGGATTCCAACAATTCCCGGGCGGATGAGGTCCGAAAGGTTCTTGTTGAGCACAATCTGGTAATGATTAACATCATCAGTTCACCGGGATCGGGGAAGACATCCCTCCTTGAAAAGACTCTCGGGAAGCTGGGAAAGGTTTTCAGTCTGGGGATTATTGAAGGAGATGTGAATACCACTCGGGATGCCCGGCGCCTGGAAAGTTTCGGACTGCCGATAACGGCGGTGAATACCCGGGGGGCCTGTCACCTTAATTCCACCATTATTCTGAAAGCTCTGGATGAACTGCCCCTGGACAATCTGGACTGTATCATCATCGAGAATGTCGGCAATCTGGTTTGCCCCGCGGAATTCGATCTGGGAGAACATGCCAAAATTGCCATCTCCAGCGTACCTGAAGGGGATGACAAACCGCAGAAGTACCCGATGCTTTTCCGGGAGGCGAAGTGCCTTGTTCTGAATAAAATTGACCTTCTGCCCTACGTTCCCTTCGACAGAAAGGTGTTTTACAAGGACATAAAGAACCTCAATCCCAAGCTCCCGGTTATCGAAACCTCATGCACCACCGGGGAAGGGGTGGATGCATGGATTAAATGGATTAAAGAATTCATTACAGAAAACAGGGCTCAAAGCTGAGCCCCTTCTCAGCCTGCGTTTTTAAACCAGATGGAGGAAGGATTCTCAAACCTCTTGCGCCCCGAAAGGATCAGATATGCGGCGAAGCAGAGCAAGAGGTAGAGGGTATACAGCCCCAGAACCTGGTAGGTGGGTTTCAGCGTACCGTTTAATGCTCCCACTGCCGGCATATTCGCTGTAAGAATAATCGGAATGGCAAAAATAAATGTCAGCCCCGCGGAAAACATGAAATCCCGGCTGGCCGGAGTTTCGAACTGGGGATCGATAATCCGGAGCAGGGCCAGCCCCGTGGGCAGGGTACCGGTTGCCGCTCCATAGATTAAAACAGTCCGATAAAACACATGATCCTGAAACACCCGGCTGGAAAGCCAGATGTGACTGAATGTTGTCGCCAGTCCGGTTAATCCGGCTACAAGAGCAATAGGCACCCAGTATTGTGCAACAACCGCCGCACTGATGGCTGCTATAGCCGCAGCAACCATGAAGTCCACACTGAACCCGCTGATACGGGTAAGACGCTCATTATCAATTATAAAACTGATTCTCATGCCCTTCAGCAGAGCTTTAACACCCATGGCTGTAATACCGCAGAAAATAAACATGATACCCCAGAGATTGGTGGCCAGCTGAACGCCGGTGTTACCCAGAAAAGCCAGGAGCCATGAAAGCCCGGTTAGTCCCAGATAGGCCAGCAGATACGTAAACAGTACCAGACCGGATGTGAAGGCGAAGGGATCTATAGCCTCGGGGTTTGTAATATTGAAAACTTCCGACTTTTCCGAGGATTCACCACGGTGCAGAACACCCTGTCGCAAACTCTTCGCTTTGATACGCTCTTTCTCTTCGTTTGAAACCCAGCCTTTCCGCATTCCGTAATTAACCAGAAAGATACCGCCGAAGCTGGCCCAGATAAACCCGAGGGCTCCGAAGGTGAGTCCCACACTTCCCATCCCCTCAAA
>QNBK01000199.1 GCA_003644105.1 Spirochaetota bacterium
AGAAGAGACATTTGAACTGAGGGTGATGAAAATTACCACCGTTACAGTCGTTCCGGGGCTTCTGGCAAGCCTGTACGTGGAAGGCGATCAGGATGACCCCATAGATCTCACCGGATTCTGGACTGCAACCTGGACCATGGACGGAATGGGAATGACTCCCATATATACACATCTGGAGCAGACCGGTTCCGAGGTGGTCATGCCCTATGGATTCACCGGAACGGTAGTGGGCAATACCTTCATAAATATCGGATATATTGTCGGAATGGCCAATTTAACCGGTACAGCCGTCATTGAAGGGGATTATATTTCAGGTCCCTTTGAAATCAAAGATCCCGGGGGAAATATTGTGATGGAAGGCACATCTTCCATGGTTCCCACTGATCCGGCGATACTCGGGTATATGGATGTCAGCGGAAATGCCCTCAGTACAGATATGGGTTTTACTACTGAATCCGCCAGAGCCGAAGTGAGTGTCGATGAATCGGACTGGTCCCCGTCGGGAGAATCCCAGACTCTGTATATCGGGTACACCACCGCCAGTACTGATATCGGCTTCTGGATTGAAAGGAATACCGCATCCGGGCTGTTGGGAGTGGGCGATTTTAACTTCGCCGATGGGACGGAAATGATAGTCCATGTCCGGTATCTGGTTGACGGTGCCGGTTTCGATGAAATGAGTACAACGAACACCCTGATTTTCAGCGGAACCCTGCACATCTCCGAATGGGTGGATGATGTAGGTTTCTCCGGATGGATAGAAGGCAGCGGTTCGGGGGAAGAAACCCTCGAAGTTAATTTCATCGATCTGCCCTTCTCACCGCCGGCTGCATTCTAGAGCTTCGTCAATTATCGTCAATTATCGTTTGTAATTCCGCCGCCGGGTATCTCCCCGACGGCGGTGCTGTCTGTATGAACTCCAAGGGCATTGAGCATTTCAATCCGGTTGTGAAAGCCGGTTTTCTGGTATATGTGGTAGATATGATTTTTCACTGTACTGGTGGAGACAAACAACCTTGAGGCGATTTCTTCATTGCTGTCGCCTTTGTTGATCAGCTGGATGATTTCGCATTCCCTGGGGGTTATTCTGTATTCATCCACCGCTTCAGAGTCCAGATTTTCACAGACAACGTGACTGTTCAGAACAATTTTCCTAATACCGACGATCAGGGAAGCCATATTGAGAACCAGCATGTATATCAGGATGGCAAAGGAAGGCCGGGACACGCCGAAGGGGTCCACCGCCCGCTGCCACAGATACAGACGCAGCAGCTCCATCGGTACGACGATCATAACAAAACCCGCTCCCGGAACGGCATATCGTCTCAGATGCGGATTCTGAATCTTTTTTCTTTGAAACAGCAGCAGAAGTCCGGCTCCGAATACCACGGCCCCGGCCATGATTCCTGATATTGCGATTATGAAAGGAAACCTGTGGTATGCTCCAAGGAAAGCGGTAATGAAAATCAACAGAACAAGAGCCAGAAAAAAGGGCAGAAACCGGCGGTGGGAAGCACGGTCGGTCAGTATGAATACGAGATTCGGGATGGCGAAACTGACCAGAGTGATTGTCGGAACAACCATGATACGGTAAGCAGTCAGATTGCCGAAAACAACCCGTGCCGAAACGGTGAACAGAACCAGCATGCCGCCGCTGAGCACGGCCATATACGGAAGAGAGAGCAGGGATTGATACTTGAGATGGTAATAGAGGAGCAGCGTGACGACTCCAGCCCATAGCAGACTCGTGATAAGGGTTCCCGCCGTCCATAGTCCAACGGTCACTTTATAATAATAGACTATTTTCGAGTGTGACGAAAGTGAGAAAGTAGAGTATAATTGTACTATTAAAACCGCTTGTTACCAGCAGGGAGGCTGTATGCGGCGACGATATTCAAGATATGCTCTCCTTTGTATTCTGCCGTTCTTCCTTCTCATTACCAACTGTAAAGCCCTCTGGAATCCACCTCTGAAAAACGAGTACGCCGTTCGGGAAACCCGGGAACGCTTTCCCTTATCCGGCGCCGCTGTATTTCGGGGTATGGAAACCGGAACCGGGGAATTTATGATACCCATCGGCTTCGGCGGCCCGGATATGCGGGTGATGAAATATCCTCCCGGGGGTATCGGTCCGATGCTGCTGCTTAATATCTCTTCCGATAATGAAAGATCGGTGAAACCCGGAATGTATACCTTCAACTCGAACAGCGAAGAATATGTTGAAAAAAGTTTCATCCAGCCAGTCTTCTATCTCAAATACAATCTCAATGATTTTGAACCGGTAATCGGGTCCGGAATGCTGGACTGTATCGGCGGTTCCATCAATATCTACTCCTGGACCGAAACAGAAATGAAAATCTCCTGGGCTTTTGAAGTAAGCGGAGAAATGGATACCGGAGGCCAGTCGCTGTCTACCGGGGAAATGTACACGGTGGACGGTCGCTACAACGGACCGTTTGCGTTCTATGACTTCCCGGTCAGCACCGAACACAAAGGGTATCAGGTTAACGGAGTTTTTTACCCCCTGGACATCGCTACAGCATCTCCGGTGATTAACCTGGATGGTTTATTTGAGATTCCCATAGAAATTGCGGGGCCTGATGCTGAATCCGGAATTGATTCCCGTATCCTGTTCCGCTTGATTCTTGATGGAAGGGAGTTACCCGATACCATGACATATGAGTTCAATTCTGAAAGATACGAAGAGAATACCTGCAGGGAGTTCCGCGTTACCGAAGAGTTCGATTTTATCAACCGGAAAGCTCAACCCGGAGCAATTATATACCAACCGTTAAGCGGGTTTTGTAAAATCCTCCACCATGGGGATTCGTATTACGATATCAGGTGGAATTTCGAAGTCACGGAAAACAGGTTTGAAAATGACAAACTGACACAGACAGGATTCTCAACAGGACTTTGCGGTGCATACTCCGGGCTGATTCGATTCATTGAATAGGATCTGGTTATTAATCATGAGGAAAATGCTGTCTGAAGACCTTTCAGACAAGCTCTGATTATACGACACTTCCCCCATCTTGACCCCATCCCCGGCCTTTGTAATAATGCTCCCATGACTTTCAGGAGTGTGTATTCGCTTTTTACGGGCTTTATCTTTTCCGGCTGTGTTTCTGCCGGAGGAACCCCTGTGCATTCCTGAAATCTGAAGATCAGATTGAAACTGCAGCGGGTTCTTCCGGAAAGGGAGAAGCCGCTTTTTTTATGAGAGAAAAGAACATGATAGAAAAACTGAAAGAGCTGGAAGCATCCTTCACGGCGCTTCTGGAAGAAACGGATACCGAGGCGAAGCTCGCCGATCTCAAGGCTCGGTTTCTGGGCAAGAAGGGCGAACTCAGCGGCATACTCAAATCCCTGGGTCAGGCCAGCCCTGAGGAGCGCAAAACCCTGGGGCAGGCGGCCAACGAACTCAAAGGCCGGCTCTCTGCCTCCATCGAAGAAGCCCGGGCCGGCATCGAGCGGAAGGTAATCGATGCGAAGCTCGCCGCCGACTGGACGGATATCACCCTTCTGGGTTCCCGGCGGACCAAAAGTGTCCGGGAATCGGGGCTTCACCCGGTTTCCATTGTCCAGCGGGAGCTGGAGGACATTTTTTTGTCCATGGGCTTCGATATCCTGGACGGCCCTCACATCGAGGACGATTTTCACAACTTCACCGCCCTGAACATTCCCGATACCCATCCGGCCAGAGACATGCAGGACACCTTCTGGTTCAAGGACATGAAGCACCTCCTGCGTACCCACACCTCCACCATTCAGATCCGGGGCATGGAAGAGAAAAAGCATCCCCCGTTCAAGTTCGTCGCACCGGGGAAGGTGTTCCGCTGCGAGGCCACCGACGCCTCCCACGAAGCGGTGTTTCACCAGATGGAGGGCATGCTCATCGGTAAGGACATCACCGTGGCCAACCTCATCTATTTTGAAAAAACCCTCCTGAGTGAAATCTTCAAACGGGATGTTGAAATCCGTCTGCGCCCGGGATTCTTCCCCTTTGTGGAGCCGGGATTCGAGCTGGATATCCAATGCCTCATCTGCGGGGGCAAGGGCTGCAAGGTGTGCAAGAACACCGGCTGGGTGGAGCTTCTCCCCTGCGGCATGACCCACCCCAACGTTCTGCGTCACGGGGGTATCGACCCCGAGGAGTACAATGGTTTCGCCTTCGGTCTGGGTCTGGACCGCCTTGTGATGATGCGCTACGGCATCAACGACATCCGGCTGCTTCATAGCGGCAGTATCGACTTCAGCCGGCAGTTCGCCGCCTGCTAGGTTCTATTTGGAGATAAAAGTAAATGTACATATCAATTGATTGGATTAAAGATTTTGTTGACCTCCCCACGGACTTGAGTGACAGGGAACTTTCCGAACGGATCACCCTGGGTGTCTGCGAGGTGGAAGGCTGGGAACGTACAGGCGCCATGCTTTCCAAAGTGAGTGTGGCCGCCATCAAGTCGGTGGCCCCCCATCCCGATGCTGACAAGCTCCACCTGGCCACGGTGGACCTGGGAAACGGCGAAGAGGCTACGGTGGTCTGCGGGGCTTCCAACTGCCGGGCGGGAATCAAGGCTCCCTATGCCGCTCTGGGCACCAGCTTTCCCGGAGGCTTCACCCTGGAACCGAAAAAGATCCGGGGGGTTGTTTCCGAGGGCATGCTCTGCGCCGAAGATGAACTGGGACTTTCAGACAACCATGAGGGTCTGATGGAACTCTCCGCCGACGCCCCGGTGGGAGCCACCCTGGCCGCGGCTCTGGGAGAGGCTGCCGTGGATGATCTGGTGCTGGACATCGATAACAAGTCCCTCACCCACCGCCCGGATCTCTGGGGGCATTACGGTATGGCCCGGGAATTCGCGGCGGTATTTGAAAAGCCGTATAACGATAAGTTCAATGATGAATGGGCTGCGGCCCTGAAAGCGAAAATCAACGAGGATGCCGAAAGTACCGGAACCCGGGGGAAGCCCCCGATCACCATCCATGTGGAGAAGGACTCGGCCAACCGGGGCTTTCTGGGTCTGTCGGTGGACGGGATTAAAATCGGGGAGAGCCCCGACTGGATGCAGCGCCGGCTGAACACCGCGGGAATGCGGCCCATCAACTCGATTGTGGATATCTCCAACTATGCGATGCTGGAAACCGGCATTCCCAATCATATTTTCGACCGCTCCACCATTGCCGGAGGGAAAATTATCGTCCGCCGGGCCGGGAATGATAAAACGTTTATTACTCTGGACGAGCAGGAACGCAAGCTGATTCCATCAGACACCGTGGTCTGCGACGTCGAGAAACCTTCGGCCATCGCCGGAGTGATGGGGGGCCTGGACAGTTCAGTTTCCGATGATACCACTTCCATCATGGTGGAGGTGGCCAACTGGACCGATGCTGAGATCCGCCGGACCAGCACCCGTCTGGGCCTGCGTACCGATGCCTCCCAGCGCTATGAGAAGAGTCTGGACAGTCAGCAGCTGGAGAAGGCCCTGCTCCGTATTTTCGAACTCCTTCTGGAACTGAACCCCGGAGCCAAAGCTGTGGGGGGCATCCAGTCGGACAATATGCCCGAGCCGGTAAAGATGGCCATCGAAACCAGCCCCGCCCGAATCACGAAGGTGTTGGGCGAGGATGTGAGCGATGAGCGTCTTACCGGGATACTGGAGGCTCTGG
>QNBK01000200.1 GCA_003644105.1 Spirochaetota bacterium
TCACATCACCTACACTTCAATAATTTTGAGCATATTTGTATGGGGACTTTCAAGCAGGGGTATTCCTGCGGTGAATACCACCGTATCCCCTTTGGTGATATAGCCCATATCTTCAGCCAGTTTCGCAGCCATATCCAGAGTCGTATCAGTATCCTTTACACCGACAATCAACTCCCCCTGAACACCCCAGACGATGTTCAGGTAGCGTACCGCATCCATCTTCTCGGTGAAAGCGATAACCGGAACCGCCGGGCGGAATCGGGAGAGAAGCAGGGCTGTTCTCCCCTTGTTTGTCAGGCAGATAATGGCTGCGGCGTTGTTCTCCTCTGCCATCAGACAGGCCGAATGGCATATGGATTCCTCATAACTCATGTTTTCCATTCGGCGGTAATGCAGGCTGGAATGATGTAGTTTTCGATGATTTTCAGCAGTCCGGACGATTTCATCCATGATACTGACACATTCCACCGGGTAATGCCCCACAGATGTTTCGCCGCTGAGCATCACCGCATCGGTTCCGTCAAAAACGGCATTAGCCACATCCGAGGCTTCGGCTCTGGTGGGCCTGGGATTGTTAATCATGGAGTCCAGCATCTGAGTGGCGGTTATCACCGGTTTATTCTGTCTGTTGCATTCGGCAATAATTCTTTTCTGTATGATGGGTACTTCTTCGGTGGGCATTTCCACTCCCAGATCACCCCTGGCCACCATCACCATATCGGCTTCCCTGATAATGTCTTCCAGGTTGGCAACGGCTTCAGGTTTTTCTATTTTGGCAATAATGGGGATATCCCGACCTTTGGATTCCAGCAATTTACGGAGTTCCCTGATATCGTCTCTGGAACGGACAAAAGACAGAGCGATATAATCGATGGGCTGGGTTACAAGAAAATCGATATCCTCCCGGTCTTTTTTTGTTAAGCTGGGCAGACTGATTTCCACTCCCGGGAGGTTTATTCCTTTGCGGGATTTAAGAACACCGTCATTAAGAACCCGGCATTCAATATCCGGCGGATTAATAGAATCCACAATCAACTCAACCAGTCCGTCATCTATGAGAATCTTATTTCCCGGTTTTAAATCTTCAGCCAGTTCCGGGTAGCCGGCGGGGATCTTATCATTTCCCTTGTAATTACTATCTGCAGTTAATGTAATGATTTGTCCGGTTTGTACAGGGATATCGTCAGGAATAATTGCCAGCCGGATTTTTGGTCCACCCAGGTCGGCCAGTATGGCCACAGGATTTTCACACTCGGCGGATACCTGCTGTACAAGTTTAATTGAATCTTTAAGTTCTGAAGGGTTGGAGTGGGAACAGTTGAGTCTTACCACATCAAGTCCGGCGGACATCATTTTTGTTAAGACTTCCGGATTGCGTGATGCCGGACCGAGGGTTCCGATAATTTTTGTTCTGGCAAAATTGAGATCTCGTTTCATAGTGCGTCAAGTATAGTATATTCCTGCCCCGAATATGTATCAGCCGGCGGAAAGAATCTTTTCGATGTCATCAATGATAGGCCGGATGTCCATTTCCAGGGTAACTTTCCCGGATTCCTGGAGCCATGCCTCCAATCCTTCCTTGACACCCTTGAGCTGTGTGAGCCCTCCAACAATGGACTTACCGTTAAGCTGGGCTCCTGCTTTTTTGTAAATATCCGGTCGTAGACGGATTGTTGCCAATTGTTTTCCTGTGATGGTTATAGTCGAAATCATACGATTACCTCTTAGGACAAATATACCGCAACAGCAAAATTTATCTGCTATTGATGAATTACCTATCATTTCTGTATCAGGAATAAAACGGATTACAACAGAGATCATTTAAAAACTCATTTAATGTCGACAACAATGTGTGATACACAGTAATGTGTGATCAGGAGGGCTGATTTGGCTGATGAAAAACTTACCGGCAATCTGATTCAGGAGCTCAAGAGGGGAACCATTACCCTCTCAGTACTGCTGATGTCTGAAAAGCCGGCATACGGTTATTCTCTGGTTAACGAAATGCAGGCTGCCGGGATTGATGTGGAGCAGAATACCCTGTACCCGCTGCTCAGACGTCTTGAAAGTCAGGGTTTACTGAGAAGCTCCTGGGATACCGGGGAGTCCAGACCCCGGAAGTATTACTCAGTTACAGACGAGGGTAGATTAACCGCTGAGCTTCTGGGAAAAGAGTGGCGGAGAATCAATACAGCCATGAGCCGGCTGATGGAGGAAAAATGAAAATTGTGGAACAGTACCTGAGAGCCGTAGGTTACAAATTACCATGGAAATCCAGGAAGGATATCATCGAAGAACTGCGCTCACTTCTGATGGATCAGATTGAATCAGATTTCGGTGTTGATGCCGGTGAGAAAGAGGTAAAAAAGGTAATAACAAATTTCGGTTCTCCCTCTGAGGTTGCCGCCCGGTACAAAAAATCAAAGCAGGTGATTTCTCCGGGGCTCACCGATTTGTATTTGATGATTATGGCAATCATGGCAGGAGGAATGTTTATAGCTTTTACAACGGTGTTTGTTGTTGAGGCGCTGCAGGATCTGCCGGAAGGCCGTGAGCTGGCAAAACGGGTTTTCCTGGTTTTTTCAAACACCCTTGGAACCTGGATAGGGGGTGTTGGCGGTTTAACTCTGGTTTTTATTGTTTTAAGCCGTTTCTTTTCCGGCACCATTGATACGGATGAAAAATGGTCTGTGAAAGATCTTAAAGATATAAGGTTGGAAGAGAAGCTGGAATCTACGGCTGGATCCATTTTTTCGATTGTTTTTCTCTTTATTCTTATTGTTCTGATGAATCTGTACCCGTCAATTATTACCCTGGGAGAGAATCTTTTTTCCCGAAGCGGGTTTGCATTGGGACACAGGGTTATTGTTGAAGTGTTCCGCCGTTATATCGGGCTGCTTACGGTTCTCTGGACATTGGGAATTGTTTTTCGGGTGATAGTCCTTTATAAAGGTGAGAAATTTAAATGGTTGAAGTTTTTTGAGGCCGGGCTTTCAGCGGCAGAGGCCCTGCTGGCGGGAATTATGCTTTTTGACCATCGATTGTATTCTTATGAACAGGGATGGATAGGATTCAAGGTGGTTCTGGTTATTGTTCTGGTGGTAAATCTGGTTGAAGTCGGCAGCGGGTTTTTTCAGATGCTGCGTAACAGAGTCGTAGAATCGTGAATAACAGATGAAACACAGGTTCTTTTCCTGGAAAAACGGAAATTCATAGTATTGTGCTTGCATTTTTTCCAAACACGTTCATTGTTAAATTATTATGACTGCCGCACCCAGCGGAACGGTAACTTTCCTCTTCACCGACATCCAGGGGTCTACACGTCTTTGGCAGGATAATCCCTCAGCCATGGAAGTTGCCCTCAAACGGCATGATGAGATACTGAAGAAAACGATTAATCAGAACAACGGGCATGTTTTTAAAACGGTGGGAGATGCGTTCTGCTGTGCTTTTACCCATGCTCTGGATGCGGTAAAGGCTGCATTAACAGTTCAGTTGATAATAAAAGAAGAAGAATGGAAAACTTCCCGGCCCATCCGGGTTCGAATGTCTCTGCACACCGGTGCTGCCAGGGAGCGGGATAACGATTATTTCGGGCCTCCGGTGAACCGGGTGGCACGTATAGAGTCCTTAGCCCACGGTGGACAGGTGGTGATGAGCCGGGCCACAGCCGAGCTGGTGCGGGATATTCTTCCCGAGGGTGTGTGGATTGAAGATAAGGGTTCTCACCGCCTGAAGGATCTGGCCCGACCGGAAGAAATTTTCCAGGTGAACCATTCGGATCTTCCCTCAGATTTTCCACCACTCAAATCAATGGATGTTCTGCCGAACAACCTTCCGGCACAAACTACGCCGATGATAGGCCGGGAAAAAGAATTGGAAACAGTTCGCAAGTTGTTTGATAAAGAGAATTGCAGACTTGTTTCCCTTGTCGGCCCCGGTGGAATGGGAAAAACCCGGCTGGCTCTGCAGGTGGCCGCTGATATGGTGGATAAAACCCGGGATGGTACCTGGTTTGTCGATCTTACTTCCATAACACAGGCCCGGGATGTTGCTCAGGAAACGGCCAGAGTTCTCGGAATTTCTCAAAAATCCGAGGCCGATCCGGTAGATTCTGTTGCAGAGATATTAAGCGATAAAGATATGCTGATCGTTCTGGATAATTTTGAACAGGTGATGAGTGCTTACAAAGTTGTTGTTGCCTGGCTCAAATGCAGTCCCGGGGTTCGTTTTATCGTTACCAGCCGGGAAGCTCTGAATATAAGAGGCGAACATGTATTCCATGTACCTCCCTTAAGCCTCCCCGGTGTCGGCCTGAGCAGTATACTCAGCCAGTTTGAAGCGACAAGGCTCTTTATTGACAGAGCTTGCGCCAGTAAACCGGATTTTACAGTTAACAACGAAAATGCCCCGGTTGTTGCTGAAATCTGTTCCCGGCTCGATGGTATTCCTCTGGCCATTGAGCTGGCGGCTGCCAGGATAAGACTGATGAATCCCAGGGCCATACTTAAACGCCTGGATACCCGGCTTAAACTTCTCACCGGCGGACCGAACGATATGCCTGAACGTCATAAAACTCTTCGGGCCTGTATCGATTGGAGTTACGATCTGCTGACAGAGGACGAGAGAACCATATACCGTTATCTGTCGGTATTTTACGGTGGTATTTCCCTGCTGGCGGCAAGTGCCGTACTTCAGCCCATATTTGAGGATGAACTGGAAGTTCTGGGCGGTATTGAATCCCTGGTGGATAAAAGTCTGGTTTACCGTAAACCGCCTATAGATGATGAACCTTTTTTCGGGATTCTGGAAACTATCGGCGAATACGGATATGAGCGCCTGAAAGAATCCGAAGAGGATGAAAGTGCAGTTCACCGTTTTACAGATTATTTTCTCAGTCTTGTCTCAGAAGCCGGTAAAGCTCTGGACGGTCCTGAACAGAAGGGATGGATTGATAAAATTTCCGCCAATCAGGAAAATATCAATTATACCATGGTGCATTTATCCGATGCAGGAGATGGTGCAGCTGTCATTTCAATGACCCGGTATCTCGTGCCTTTCTGGATTATGTGGAATGATTTCTCTATTTGCCGTGAGTGGATTTTAAAAGCTCTGGAGTTCTGTCCGGACAGTGAGGGGCCGGATGCAGCCTGGCTGACAATGCAGATGGGGTGGCTGTTCTTATCAATGGGGATTTACAGTGAGGCTGAGGATTCTTTGAAGAAAGCCCTGGAATTATTTCAAACTCTTGCTGATGATACCGGGGAAGCAACTTGCATGATGCGCCTGGGGCAGACACATTTTTCATATGGTGATTTTCCAGAAGCAATGAAATATTGGAAAGAATCAGTGGTTATTTCTGACCGTATTCATGAGACGAATCTGAATGCCCTTACTCATCAATTATTAGGTAATATCTATATACAAGAAGAAAAACTACATGAAGCTCAAGGAGAATATCAAATTGCTCTGGATTCTTATCTGGGTTGCGGGAATGAACGAAAAACGGCTGAGATATACAACAATATCGGAGCGGTATTCTATCTGGAAGAAAGATTTCAAGATGCCAGGGTTCAATACCAGAAAGCCATTCCAATACTGGAGAAATACGGTAACAAACATTATCTCAGGTATGCATGGAGCA
>QNBK01000201.1 GCA_003644105.1 Spirochaetota bacterium
GGTAAGGAAATATGGTAGAGATTATTGGGTTATTTCACTGAATTATTCATAATAAACCTCGACGGCTGAGCCTTGACTGTGTAGGATTCCCGGGAGGGACAGACATGAACAACGAAACAACTTTGGTCCTGATCCGCCATGGTGAAACCGAATGGAACCGGACCGGCCGTTACCAGGGTCATGCCGACAGTCCGCTGACTCCCCGGGGGCTGGCCCAGGCCCGGGCGGTGGCCCAGGTGCTTAATGATGAAACTTTTGATGCTTTTTATTCCAGTGACCTCGGAAGAGCCAGGCGAACTGCCACCATCATCGCCGATAAACTGGGCCGGCGGTTTCTGACAGATTCCCGTCTCAGAGAGCAGCATTACGGTCTTATGCAGGGCCATGACGGAAAAACGGCCCGGGAACTGGATCCTGAATTCTTTGAAAGCCTGGCCAGAGGGGATGCTGACTATACCCCAAAAGGCGGAGAGAGCCGGAAACAGCGCCATGAACGGGCAATTGCCGCATTATCCGATATTGCCGGCCGTCATCAGGGTGAAATGGTTCTTATCATTACACATGGGGGAATCGTCGACAGTATCTTCCGGGAAACCCTGGGGATTCCCTTTGAAAACCCCAGGCGATACAGCCTCTACAACACCGCATTGAACCGTTTCAGTTTTTTCGAGGGCTCCTGGACCCTTCGCCTCTGGGGGGAAATTTCTCATCTGGAGAATGCCGGTGCCACGGATGCCGGAAATTCTTTTACTGCCGCATAAACTCGAGAAAAACCGTCTCCAAAGACGGTCTTCAGTTCAACAGCTCAAAAATTCAATCCGGCTTTCGAATTGTAGTTTCAGGCTACATCATTTTCATTGTACCCTTACAAACACCGAGATCCAGTGTCATCAGCATGGCACCCTCATTTCTATCCAGATTACCCGTAATTGATTCTATTCCCCTTATAATCTCGTCCTCCCTGTCGGCAGGGATTGTGGCCAGTATCGTATTGCTGTGAATTTTCTGCTCGTTCATAAACCCTATAAATGTGGCAAACAGGGGGATGTTGGAGACATACTTACCCATACCCGAGGAGTCCAGAATGGTAGCCCCCTCAATATCTTCTTCGAGGAAGTACTCGAGAATATGATAAATGAATTCTTCCATATAGAGGATGAGGACCAAAAGTTTCATTTTTACCATACTGGTCGGAACATCTTCATGTTTTTCGCCTGCATGCCGCAGGAATAATTCTGTCATCACCTCTGTTGTACGAGCCGTCATCAGTTCTTTTTTCAGCGTTGTTCCACTTAAGGAACGGGAGAGTGCAGCCAGAATCTGAATATGCTCTGAGGGTTTATCTTCCGGACCCAGGATGACAAAGAAGAGTTTCACTTTCTTCCTGTCCAGACTGTCATAATCCACACCTTTCGGGGCATGAGCAATGAAAATGACAAACTCTTCAAGGCCGGAAACCCTTGCATGGGGAATAGCGATTTCATCTCCGAATCCTGTCGAACCCTGGGATTCCCGCTCTGAAAGGGCAAGTGAAAGGTCTTTCTTACTCACCCCAGTGGTTTTACCGCCTTTTACAGCCAGTGCTGCCAGAGCATCAATCGCTTCACTCTTGTTTTTTGCTTTGAAATTCACTGAACAGGCCGAAGAATTGATTAGAGCGGAAAGATCCATCATGAAACCTCCATATCCAATGCTTTGACTATGGCCATTTTTGAGACAGGCGGGCCAACAAGTTCGTTAAAAAATACCGATAACAGGATGATGTTCACCATCATGGTGATAATATCCTTTTGAGCCGGGCCGAGAGTAGCGACAACCGGAGAAGCCTGAATCATCAGCACCAGTCCAATCGCTACACCGGCCTGGGGAAGCATACAGAATCCCAAATATTTCCGGACATTATTTTTTGATTTTGCCAATACCGCTCCACTCCAGACACCGAGAATCTTACCTGCGGCCCGGGCAAAGATGAAGACCAGACCCAGAATCAGAATATTACCTTTCAGAAAAATTGCAGGGTTCAGTTCCGTACCTGCAATGGCAAAAAACAGGGCGTACATTGGCGGTGTCAGAGGTTCAAGATTTCGAAAGACTCTGTGATTTCGGGGTGATAAATTAATGAGTACCATGCCCGCGGCCATATTGGCCAGAATTGCAGAGAGATGAAATACCAGGGATATAGCGGTTAAAAGAAAAATCCACCCAAGGGAAATTATCATCAGTTCCCCTGTGTTTTTTTTATTGCGTGCCAGGGCGTGAATTATCCATCCGGCTGCTCCGCCCATCAGAATGGACAGCAGAATCTCCTTGAAGGCTCCGAAGATAATTGCAAACCCGCCGCCTTTGTGAATAGTGGAAGCTACCGCTTCACCCACGGCAGCTCCGGCGATAGTATCAGATGTAAGGATTCCGGATACAACGGCAAATACGATTCCAAAAATTATTACAGCACCCGCGTCATCCAGAGCAACAATTCCATATAAACGGTCCACAAAGGGTCCGTGGGCTCTGAGAGACTGGACGATGGCGACCGTGGCCGCCGGTGCGGTGGCCGTAGCAAGGGCCCCCAGCATCATGGCGAAAGGAAGGGGAAGTTTGAATAGCCAGAGAGCCAGTGTGACAGCTATCAGGGTAAGCAGAACCTGGGCCAGAGTTATAATAACCACCTCACTGCCCATACGCTTGAGTTTTGACATGGAAAACTCACCGCCTATGGTAAGAGCGATCAACCCCAGAGCCACATCGGTGACAATTTGAAGAGATTCACTCATTTCCTGATGGATGATACCCAGGGCTGCATCGCCTAGAATCAGGCCGGCGATAATGTATCCGGTTATTTCAGGAAGATGGATACGGGCCATCAGTTTCCCAAGAAAGTATCCGAGAATGAGAAGCATGCCTGTTGAAAACAGCCCATGCTGTGACATGATATTTCTCAGATCTGTCAGATCAGAAAGGATTTCTCCCATAATTGCATTATAGTGATTTGAATTTTTATTTAACAATCTTTTTTCCGGATAGACGACAGAACTTCTTCCGTAGCCGCTCAGAACAGCGAGAGGCGTAACTATAAAAAGCCGGCATTACACCGGCTGATGAACAATTCAACGGTATCTACAAATCTGTTTCAGAGCCTCCAATGCCTGTGCCCGGCGAAACGCTTCATGGGGTCCGGGTGAAACAGATTCGTTAAGAAGAGTTGCAGGACCTGTCTCCAGGGCTTCCGCATCCAGAGTTCCCGGACGCTTCTCCCGCTCCCGCCATACATCAACCACGGCATTTCGAGCGCTTGTGTACAGCCAGGACACCAGGTTCTCCACCGGCCGGACCGCATTCAGACCATCCACCGCCCGGGTAAAAATATCCTGCAGCAGGTCTTCGGGGTCTTCCTCCACCCCCAGACGCCGTTTAATCCAGTTGAGCAGCCGTGGACTTTCATCCCTGTATGTCTTCTCCAAATCTGTCATTCTGCCCTTTAAGACGGAGTTCTGCCTTTTTTCGTCTATTTTTTTTCAATTTAATTGTAGTCTGTAGCAGCTGAAGATTCCCCCGGTATTCACGTCCAAAAAAACAGCACTTGTACACCGTTCCCACACCGCGTAAACTTATATTTTTGGAGGCCGTTGTGGATGTTTTGCAATATACCGGGAATTTGAGCTGGCTGGTTATACCTTTTGGATTGTTTCTCGGTCTGCTGGGTTACCGGTTATTTAAAATTTCCCTATTTATCATCGGCCTCTTTTTCGGCCTGGCCCTGGGCTCCTGGATCGGCATCAAGGTTGACAACAGTCAGCTGGGACTCATTCTCGGACTGGTTCTCGGCCTGGCTTTCGGTGTTGCCACACATTTTCTGATTCGTTTCAGCCTCTTTCTGGCGGGTATGGCCGGAGGTCTCGTTCTGGCTGTAATTGTGATGAGACAGATCGGGATGGATCCTTCCGCCACCGAGTCCATGCTCTGGGCTCTCGGCGCCGCGGTTGCCGGCGGGCTGCTCACCCTGGCTCTCTACAAATTTCTCATCCTGCTCATTACATCCCTCATCGGTGCTTTCATGATTTATCAGGGCACCGTGGGATTTTTTCCTTCGGGTTCTGAAAAATGGTCCTGGGTACTCTATGTTGTCCTGCTGGTTGTGTTTATTCTTGTTCAAGCCGGGGCTCGCAAGGGTCATGACGATCCTGTTGAAAAAGAGAAGAGACGCCGCCGGCGTTAATTTTTTCTTTTTTTAATTGACCTCCAATCCCACTTTTTTCACTTTGGAGGGAACCCGTTCCCTGCGGTTGGCGTCTAACAGCTAAAAGAACCGACAGGAGTTAAAAAATGAAACGAATCGCATTACTCATTCTTCTCATCAGCCTGGCCGCCGGTGCAGCTATAGCCCAGACCGGCGACCTCCAGCTGGCCGTCGCCACCCAGGCCCTGACTCAGAACATGCTGCAGGAACTCAATCTCACCGATGCAGAGATTCAGAACATCCTGCAGCTTCAGGAACAATTTCGCCTGAGAAAAGAACAGAACCGCCTGGAACTGAACGTTATCAAAGCACAGATTGCCCAGATGCTTTACAAGCCGGATGCCAATACCGCCGAAGTGAGCCGTCTTCTGGAAAAAGCAAGCCAACTGCGTCTGGAGCAGGAAATTGCTCAGGTTGAAACATACCAGGGTATCCGCAAGGAAATGGGCGAAAAAGAGTGGACAAAGCTGATGCAGCAGATCCGTGCGAGAGCCCAGGCCAGCACCCAGAGCAACAACCGTACAAATACCCGCAGCAGTTCCGGCGGAAGCAATTCCTCAGGCAGCGGCTCCCAATCCAGGGGATCTTCCCACCCTTGACATTGCTCCGGCGGCCCCCGGTGGACGATGAAAGCCTTATCCGGGATTTCGTCCTCACCCGGGACGAAAGGGCCTTTGAAACCCTGATACGGAAACACCTGCCGTCCCTCCGGCGGCTGGTGGCTGCAGCGGGGCCGAAGAATCAGGAAGACCGGGACGATGTGCTTCAGGAAACTCTTATCCGGCTGCACAAAGCTTTATCTTCCTACCGCTTCGATGCCCCGCTTACCACCTACATGTACCGTATCGCCCGGAACGCCGCCCTGGATATTGAAAGAAAACAGCGTCGAAGCCGAAATCGGGAGCAGAGGGCTGCTCTCGGGGAAATTGATCTTGTCCCCAACCCGGAAGAACGGGCCATTGAAAATATCCGAGCCGCCGAACTGAAAAGGTTGTTCTACAAGCTCAGTGAAAAAGACCGACAGCTATTACTTCTTCGGGAGCAGGAAATACTGAGCATGGGCGAAATCGCCAATATCCTGGGAATATCCCGGGGAACGGTAAAGTCCCGATTGTCCCGGGCCAGAAAACGGGCCAGAAAACTCTACCAGGAGGTTGAAAAATGAAACCCGACCACGCTTGGCTGAACGAAATGATGGATGCCGCCCTCAACGATTCTCCGGAATCCGCCAGGGAGCCCGATTTTCGTGCCATTCAGGCAGCCGCCGCCGATTCCTCTGAATCCGAACATTTTCGCTCCAGATATCACCCGCATCACAAGCGCCGAATATTCATAACAGCGGCGGCAGCTCTTCTGGCCTTTTCCGTTGCAATTCCCGCCGGAATCATCACCGGAA
>QNBK01000202.1 GCA_003644105.1 Spirochaetota bacterium
CGGGACGGGGATGATGCAGAGGTGCTGCTGCTCTGGAGTGCCGGGGATATGGCTAAATCCATGTTCCACATCAACAAGCTGGTGAATCCCGATGAACGGGAGAGGGCCGGTGAGTCATTGAGAAAGATGCGGCTTTACGCCAGTACATTTGCCTGCCGGAGGAAAGTTCTTCTTGCCCATTTTGACGAGAAGCATCCGGGAGACTGCGGAGGATGTGATGTCTGTGCCGGTGAGGTGGAATCTGTTGATACCACCGAAGATGCCCGGAAGCTCCTTTCTGCAGCGGCGAGAACCGGTGAACGCTATGGAGCTCACTATCTGGTGGATATCGTCCGAGGCACCCTGACGGATAAAATTACCGAACGGGGGCATGAGACACTGCCCACTTTTGGTGTCGGTGCCCAGGAGTCCCGGAAATACTGGTTGGGAATTGCAGGCGACCTCGAGTCCGGAGCCTTTGTCTATCGAGATGAGGAGAGGTTCAAAGCTTTGACGATTACTGAAGAAGGGAAAAACCTGCTTTACGGCCGCAGAGATTTCCGGTCGGTACGCCGGGTTGGCGGTAGAAAGGAAAGCATTCACACCCAGGAAACCCTCACCGGTGAAAATCTGACTCTCTTCGAAGAATTACGGGCCCTTCGCTATGAAAAGGCAAAAGAAATCGGTAAACCTCCCTATGTTATTTTTCCGGATAAAACCCTCCGTGCACTGGCAGTTATACGCCCGCACACGGGGGATGAGATGCTTGAGTGCCCCGGGGTTGGCGAAAAGAAACTGGCCTCCTGGGGTGAGCTTTTCATGGAGGCTATACGAGCTTTTGAAGTAGCAAATTGAGCCGGGAATGTGAAACTGCACTGGCATTATTCAATCGGGAGTGCTAGTCTTGGCGGATGCTTGCTCTTACCGGTGCCACCGGCCACCTGGGCCAATCACTTCTACGGCAGATCAGCTCCAGAGGCGATCTTGTTAATGTCATTACCCGCCCCCGATCTGACAGAACCCTTCTTGAAGGTTACTGTAACCGTATCGACAATGCGCCTCTCGATGATATTCGGGCCCTTGTGAGAGCTTTTGAAGGCATCGACACAGTCATACATGCTGCGGCCCTGATTGATATACGTCAGGGAAATATAAAGACCATGTACGAGGTAAACGTCAAGGGCACCGAAAATATCATCACAGCCTGCAGGCAGGCCGGGGTGAAGCGCCTTATTTATATCAGCAGCATCGAAGCCCTCGATCTAAAAGCAAAACGTCGCCCCATCCGGGAGGATTTCGGCTTTGCCCGGGGAAATGCCATAATGGGATACGGCAATACCAAAGCCGATGCAAGCCGCCTGGTGACAGCCGCCGGATTATCAGGAGAGCTGGAAACTGTACTGATATGTCCAACTGGAATTATCGGCCCCTGGGATTTCCGGGGAGGCGTATTTACCACTATGATTAAACGTTTTCTCGCAGGAAAGATACCCGCCGCGGTTCCCGGAGGGTTTGATTTTGTTGATGTGAGGGATGTCGCCGGAGCGGCACTGTCCGCTGTTGAAAAGGGGCGTTCCGGTGAAGTTTACCTGACATCCGGAAGCTATCTGAATGTTGCTGATCTTTTCTCCATCGTTGAGAGAGTAAGCGGTACCTATCACCGAAGAATGAACCTGCCTTTATGGCTTGCCCGGACAGCTGGAGAAATCAGCGACCTCTGGGGACGGACAACAGGAAAGGAGGTTCTATTCACTCGGGGTTCAATCGATATTCTGCAGATAGACGCCCGGATTAATTCAGCCAAAGCCGAAGAAGAACTGGGTTACAAATCCCGTCCCCTGGAAGAAACCCTCAGGGACACGGTAAACTGGATGCTGCGCGAAACAGCGGTGAACCCGGAACCGGCATTTATTTAATATCTGAACCTGCATGAATGGTGTCGGCAAGCTCCTGTGTCCATTGAAGGACTTCCTCGCCATCTGGAGATTCCATCATCATGTCCTGCCTGAAAGAAGGCAGAATCAGTCTGGCACCCTGAATTTTCACCTTGGCTTCGAGAATGTCCACCGCCTCGGCATAGTAGGCATAGCGGCTGTTTCCCGATCCGAAAATTGCGGCTTTGATACCTGTAAGGTCCAGATCGTCCATGCCCCTTTCAAAGTCCAGGAAATCACGTTGGAGATCGCCCTGTCCGTAGGTTGAACTTCCAAGGACGATGTATCTGTAATCCAGAAGCTCCTTTGGCCTGGCTTCAAAAACATTCTTTAATACAGTCGTTAAACCTTTTGCGGTTAATGCATCTGAGAGGATTTCTGCAATCCGGCCGGTCCGGCCCTTGCTGCTGCCGAAAACAATCAGAACTTTTATACTCAAAATAGGGATCTCCCTTGAGAGCATCCTACCTTTTCTGCCTTCTTTTGGTCGAGGTGACCTCTGCCGCCATCCGGTTTACACTCATATCCATGAAAAATGATAATCGCCTCATTATCATCGGGGCCGATGGATTCATCGGTTCATCCATTACCAGCTATTTCAGGCAGTCCGGCTGGAACATTCACGCCACTGTATTCAACCGTCCTCCTTCAGAAGAAGAATTTACCTTGGACATAACATCGCCCGAGGACTTCAACAGTCTTCCCCGGGGTATTCCTCTGATTAACACTGCAGGGCTTCCCGACCAGTCCGCCCCGGCCTCTCTCATGCGAAAAGTACAGGTGGGAGGCATGAAGAACCTGGTGAACTGGGCCTTGAAAGCGAACTGTCCCCATCTTATTCAACTAAGCTCTATATCGGTATACGGAAATGCTACCGTCGGGATCGGCCGGACAGAGGCTGCCACACTTCGCCGGGGCTGGAATCCAATAACTGCCCCCCTGCCCTACGGCCGCACCAAGGCCAGGGCGGAAGCTCTCCTGGAGAAATCAGGCATTCCTTTCTCGGCACCCAGGCTACCGGCAGTCTACGGCCCGGGGGACAGTTTTTTCTCCGGACAGATCAGGCGGCTCCTGAAGAACTCAGGCCGCCCCCTTCCCCCGGGCGGGAAAAAACCTGTTTCCATCATTGCGGTGGATCAGGTGGGTCCGCTGATGGAGTCCATACTGAACTATGGCCCCATGAATGCAGCCCTTAATGCCGTCGGTGCTCATATCCCCTGGAAAACAATACTCGAAGCCTATGCCGAATCCTGGGATTTGCCATTAAGATTTGATACCCGGAATCGAATCCGGGATTATCTGAACTTCGCCGATCCCGGGCGGCAAATGGCCGCTTATTATGCCGCATTCGGGGCTGATTTTCCCGACGATAAACTGCGGGAGACACTGGGCTGGCAGCCCTGTGGAGATTGGAGAAGGTATATCTGCGAAGCCGCGGCAGAGGTCAATTAAACTCTTATCAGTCTACTCCGGAAGAGGCGCGTTTCTTTTCAATAAAGCCTCAAATTTCTCCGGGGGAACGGGTTTCGAGAAGTAGTAGCCCTGCAGGGCGTCAGCCTCCAGAGAGGCCAGAATTATCGCCTGACCGGCAGATTCCACACCTTCTACGACAACATAACGCTGACGATCCTTGATAAGGGCGATTATATGACCCAGAAAATTCCGGTCCTTTTCATCATGCTCAATACCGTCAACAAAAGCCTTGTCGATTTTCAGTACCGATGCCGGGAGGTCTTTAAGATAGCGCAGAGACGATTCACCGGTCCCGAAATCATCGATGTAGATACTGAAACCCCGGGCACGGAGCTCCATCATTCTTTTCAGTGTAACTTCGGCATTACTCATACCATCAGACTCTGTAATCTCCAGTTTCAACCGGTCTTTTGCCACCCCGCCGGCCTGAGAGAGGGCCGTTTCCAGAATCTCAATCAAACCGGGCTCTTCAAACATCCCGGCAGTCAGATTGATAGAGATATAAATATTGAAGGATTTCCAACGGGCCAGATGCCGGGCGGCGGAGAAAATCACCTGCTTCTCCATTTCCAGGCTCAAGCCCGTCTTTTCGGCCAGATGCAGAAATCGGCCCGGAGGCAGAAGACCAAGGTCGGGATGTCTCCAGCGCAGAAGAGCCTCTGCGCCATGAATGTTCCCCGACACATCAACAATGGGCTGAAAATGCAGTTCCAGCTGATCTTCGTACAGGGCCTTGCGAAGCTGGGCTACCAGCCGGAGCTTTTCCACAGACTTGGAGTGAAGGTCCCCATCGTAGAACTGATAGGAAACATTCCGGTCCCGGGCGGATGCCAGAGCCGACTCAGCCCGGGAAATCAGCGTGTCACAGTCTCCGGCATCCCGGGGGTATACCGCAATACCCAGACGACAGACAGGGCGTATTTCGTAGAGACCTCTAGGGTAGGGAGTAGAAACCGTCGCCAGTAAAACCTCCGCCAGAGAGGCCGCATCTTCAGGGTGCTCCAGACTGACAACCAGGGCCGCCAGCTCATCGGATTCACTGCGGAAAACAGAATCTCCCTCTTCCAGTTTTTCCTTTATCCGCAGCCCGGTATTCTCCACTACATGTGTGGCAATTTCAGATCCATGCTGCCGGCGAATCTCCGAAAGATTCTCCACCACCAGAATGAATAAAACCCTGGGGCCGGAATCATCGTCTATTTCAGCCTTCTGAATTTCCCGTTCAATGATGAGGTTCAGCGATCTGCGGTTGAACAGCCCGGTGGCCGGATCCCGAAACTCATAAGCCATAAGACGGGTTTCCAGTTCTCCCAGGCGGCTGATATCATGGGAAACCACAAGGGCATGGGTTACAGGTCCTTTCAGCTCTTCCCGATACGGGAAAAAGGTAACTTCAACATATTTTACAATTTCACCAAAGGGGAATTCGTCAATAAAATGAACCTCCTCTCCTTCCAGGCACCGTTTCAAGGGTATTTCAATGGCCCCTTCAAAGCGGGCCTTGCCCCATACTTCTTCAACGGTATGCCCTTCAATCTTATCTTTATCCCTATTCAATGCCCGAATGTAGGCTTTGTTGACAAAAACATAACGAAAATCGGCATCTATAAGGGTAATGTAATCCCGGGATACCTGGACGATAGAGCGATAAGGGTCGTTCATAACCCTATTATACCGCCCCTCTATTCCTGCCGTCCATGAATCGCTATGCTTTAAAAATGGAAACCCGCCCGCTTATACTTATCTCCAACGATGATGGAATTGACTCTCCCGGCCTTCATGCCGCTGTCGAGGCTCTTCTTCCCTTTGCCGAGCTTATTATTGCAGCTCCCGCAGAGCAGCAGACTGCCTCAGGACGATCATTACGTGCCTTACCGGAAGCTGTATTTGAATCCCGAATAATCGATATTAACGGGAAGGAAATTGAAGGCTGGTGCCTGAATGCTTCACCGGCAACAACCGTCCGCCACGCTCTTCAATGCCTCTGTATCGAAAGAAAACCCGATATGGTTGTATCGGGTATCAATTTCGGTGAAAACATAGGAACAAACGTTACCGCATCCGGAACAGTCGGAGCCGCAATTCAATCGGCAGTGTGGGATTACAAATCCCTGGCCGTTTCCATGGAAGTTCCCCAGGCCTTCCACTACGAGCATGGGGAAGTTGACTGGTCCCAGGCGATTCTGATACTCAGGAAAGCCGTTCAGAAATTCCTTGCAGTTGACTGGCCGGAGGATGTTCAC
>QNBK01000203.1 GCA_003644105.1 Spirochaetota bacterium
ATATGAGAGAGGTGATCAAGAAAATTCAGATCAACCTGAATATCACTACGGTATATGTTACCCATGATCAGGAAGAGGCCCTTGCTATTTCTGATCGTATTGCGGTAATGAACGGCGGGAAGATTCAGCAGATCGGAACACCCAGGGAAATATATCAGAATCCAGGGAATACCTTTGTTGCCGATTTCATCGGAACTTCAACTTTCCTTGACTGTACACTTGAGAGTAAAACGAAAAAGAAATCACTGCTGAAGATACTTGACGGCAGCGAAGTTGAAATCCCGCTGCAGAGTGAATATTCAGGCGAAGCTATTCTGGCGTTCAGGGCTGAAGAAGTAACTCTCGGTGAACCCGGGCTCAAATTGTTGAACGGTAAGATTGTTTTTTCCACTTTTCTCGGCGGGGTGATGAATTATGAAATCATGCTGGGTAACGATCAGGTTGTTCTGGTAACTGAATATCTGAAAGACAATGAAGTCTGGAGAAATGTCGGAGATGAAGTGAGTCTGGACTTCAATATGAACAGAATCAACCTGTTCGATACAGAGAGTAAGGACGTGCTTGTATGAAGACCATTGCAGGTATGAACAGAAAGCGGATCTTCGCTCTTGATTTCTGGAATTTAATGACGTTCATATTCTTTGTTCTTATTGCTGTTTTTCTGGTCTATCCTCTGGTGGGCTTGTTGTCCAGGAGTATTTTTTCAGGAGAAAACAACAGTTTCGGGTTGTCGAGTTATCTGGAGTTTTTCCAATTACCCTATTATTTCAGCACTCTCTGGCACAGCATTCTCCTCACTCTCGTATCAACAGTTCTTGCCACGTTGGTCGGACTTCCCATGGGTTATGTTGTAGCCCGGTACAATATTCCAGGAAAAAAGATGCTGAATGTCATGGTCGTTATTTCACTTCTTTCACCCCCTTTCATCGGTGCCTATGCGTGGATAGTACTTCTGGGAAGGAGCGGCTTTCTGACAAAACTGATTGAGCCTCTGGGTATCCACCTCCCGAGTATCTATGGATTTGGCGGAATGCTCCTGGTGTTCACTTTCAAGATGTTTCCCTTCATCTATATGTATGTAATCGGAGCTCTGGGCAGCATGGACAGTTCTCTGGAAGAAGCGGCCGAAAGCCTGGGTGTTCATGGTATCAAGAGACTGTTTACAGTCACTTTTCCACTCATTCTTCCTACACTGACTTCTGGTGTGGTGATGGTTTTGATGACTGTGCTTTCAGACCTGGGTACTCCAATGCTCATAGGTGAAGGTTATAAGGTTCTTCCGGTACTCATCTATGATGAATTCATGAGTGAGATGGGTGGCAGCTTTGCAATGGCCAGTACCATGAGTGTTATTATTATTGTTTTTTCCCTGACTGTATTGTTTCTTCAGAGGAAAATCATCGGTAATAAAGATTACAATATGACCGGGCTCAGGCCGCCGGCTGTCATAGAATTAAAACCGGGATCTAAAATCATTCTTACAACCGTTGTTTACGGCATTGCTGTTTTCGCCCTGATTCCTCAGATAACTACAGTCGTCACATCATTTATCAAGACTCACGGGCCTCTGTTTGTGAAGGGATTCAGTTTTGAAAGCTACCGTTATATCTGGGATAAGATGGCCGACAGTATCATGCATACATTCACCTATGCGACAATCGCCATTATTATCATGATTTTCATGGGTATCCTTACCGCGTATCTTGTTGTCCGGAGAAAATCCAGGGTTACGGCATTACTCGATTTTCTGCTGATGTCTCCCTATGTTATCCCCGGATCGGTACTGGGAATTATTTTCATCATGGCTTTCAATAAACCGCCGGTACTCCTTGCAGGAACCGCCACGATACTGATTATCTCTTATGTCATCAGGAAAATCCCCTTCTTGTTCCGATCCAGTATCGGGATTCTGTACCAACTTGATCCAGCTGTTGAGGAAGCTTCCATCAGTCTCGGGATCTCTCCAGTTCGAACTTTTTTCAAGGTTACTGCGATTCTGATGCTTCCCGGGGTTGTTTCAGGGGCTGTTTTGAGCTGGATTGCCAGTATCAATGAGTTCAGCTCCACGATTATTCTTTACTCAGGCCGGACCAAAACTATTTCAGTCGCAATTTTTACAGAAATTTTCAAAGATAGTTACGGTACCGCTGCAGCATTGGGAACAATACTCACCCTTGCGGCAATTGTATCCCTTGTAATCTTTAATAAGCTTACGAAAGGAAAGGGCAGTGTTGTGTAAAGAAGATTTATTAAGACGGCAGGATTCAGCCGTCTCTGCAGCCTATGGAGCCGGCAGGTTTATTTCGAGTAGAGACTTTTCAAAGATTCAAATCAGTTCAAAAGGTTTAAATGACAGTGTTTCCGATACTGATGTGGCAACTGAAAAGTTTATCTCAGAGTATCTTCGTACCCGTTATCCCGGGGATGGTTTTTTCGGGGAAGAGCAGGGAGAAACCGGTAAGAATTCCGGTGGTAGATGGATTGTGGATCCCATAGACGGGACAGATAATTACATCAGGAGAAATCCTAATTATACAGTCAGCATTGCATATGAAGATTCAACCGGTAGACTTTCCCTCGGAGTGGTCTATAACCCCTCGCAGAATGAAATGTTTACTGCAGTTGCAGGAGATGGAGCTTATCTTAATGGAGTGCCGATTGACGTTTCAGATATAAAAATACCCGGCGATGCGATCTCCGTTATCGCTCCGCCAAGAAAGAGCTATGAGCGAACATCAGACTATTTCAGGCTTATGGAAGACATCTTTCTGAAGACCAGAGATGTCAGGCGCTTTGGTTCCGCCGCACAGGAACTCTGCTATATCGCCTGCGGCAGGGTTGATGCATTCTATGAAATGGGGCTGCACTATTATGATATTGCAGCAGGTATGATGATATTGAAGGAAGCAGGCGGTATGTATTCGGCATTTTCAGATTCAGAAACGCTTATTGAAGATGGAAATATACTGGCAACCAACGGAATCCTCCATGAGTGGTATGCTGAAAAGATACATAAGAATCTTGAAAGATAATCAGGAGTGATTTGATTGGCTATATTCAAGGCTTATACCCATCAGAGAATATTCGCCAAACTGCTGATATCGTTTCTGGTGGTGGGTATCCTCCCTATTATTTTTGCCGGATTTGCCTATCGTGCCGTATCAAACAGAATGCTGATTCAGGATACGGGAAACCGGACGTATAATAGCACCAGTCTGGTCAGTTTACGTCTTGATGAAATACTGGATGATAACAGCAGGGTTATCGATGATATAGAGTCTGATAATTCATTTTCTGTAATGTTTAATCTGGATGAGAGCGCTGTTTTAACTGATAAAGAGAAGGCCGAACTTTATAACAGAATATACATGTATCTGGGGGATAAGAACCCGAGGGTCGGTGTGTATGTTATGGATTCCGACGGTATCAATGTCTTATCTACCAAAGTCTTACCTGAGGAGTACAATCCCGTTAAGTATAATAACTGGGGAATATTCAGAAAGGCAGACTCCGGGAACGGCGATATCACATTCTATTCACACATGCTGCAGAACAAGGACAGAGAGGCCCGGGTTCTGAGTATCTGTAAAACGGTTTATCATCAGAATGAGATTGCCGGATATATTATTGTAGACCTGTATCAGGAACATTTCATCAAAATGATGGAAACTGTTTCCAATCCGGAGAGGTTTCTGTTTTACGATGAAAATTTCCAGTTGATTTTCAGCATGTCAGAGCAGATCGCCCGGGCTACTGTTACAGGCCTTCTTTTAAACCAAGCTTCCCGTTTGAGTCCATTCATGTCTTTTTCTGAGAATCGCCAGCAATTCTTGTATTCAATGTACAGATCGGAAGAAACAGGGCTGCATACTGTGGGGATTCAGCCTCTGAATCAGCTGTTGAATATAACAAAAGATATTCTTCTTCCATTTGTTTTTCTGGTTGCCATCGCCAGTTTTATCAGTTTTCTGATGGCTTTTTTTGTTGCCCGGAATATTTCAGAACCCCTGTACGAAGTAATCAAGTGTGTCGAGAAAGTTGAACAGGGAGATTTCTCTATACAGACTTCAATCGACAGAAAAGATGAGTTTGCAATACTTGGAAAGAGTGTAAACGCCATGATTCTCAGAATCAAAGAGTTGATAAGCAATATAAAAACGAAAGAAAGAAGTTTGAGAATTGCGGAAATGGAAGCATTACAGGCACAGATTCACCCGCATCTTATTTTTAATACTCTTGAGATGATCAAGTGGTATATCCGTCTGGGACAGAATGAAAAAGCGACTCATATACTGGTTCAGTTTGCCAAACTACTTCGGCAGGGAATTGATAATAAAGATGAAATGGTAACCGTAAAAGATGAAATTGCCGTTATCGAAATATATCTGGACATTCAGAAACACCGATTTGAAGACAAACTCACAACGGAAATCGATATTCAACCCGGGATGCTGGGGTATAAAATCCCCAAGTATATCATTCAGCCGATTGTGGAGAATTCCGTTGTTCACGGTTTAAAAGACAAAATTGACCCGGGCCATATTGAGATAAAGGGTTATATGAAAGAAGGGAATCTGTTTTTTCTTATAACTGATAACGGTACCGGTATAGAACAGACGAAACAGAAACAAATCCTGAGTGGAATTGCTCTTGGCGACGATCATAAGAGCGGTACCGGTATTCGAAATGTGATGAGACGTATCAAGCTCTACTATGGGAATGAATACGGTTTGGATATTGAAAGTACAGGGAATGTTGAGACAACGATAACTCTGAGAATGCACACGGACCCGGTTGTATGAAGATGCTCAGCGTTGTTGTTGTTGAAGATGAGAAGGTTCTCCGTAAAGGTTTGATTTTGACGACTCCCTGGCTTGAATACGGCTGTAAAATTATTGGAGAAGCGGAAAACGGAATTGAAGGTGAAGAACTGATAGCAAGATTGCAGCCGGACATTGTACTTACTGATGTTATCATGCCCGGTTTGAACGGGATTGAAATGATCCGGAACCTCAAAGGTAAATCCGATACGGAATACGTAATTATTTCCGGTTTTGCCGAGTTTGATTTTGCTCAGACGGCTATGGAACTTGGAGTAAAAAGGTATCTGCTCAAACCGATTGAAGATTCCCGATTGAAAGAAATCATGTTTGAAATTATCGATGTAGTTACAAAGAAAAAGCAGAATGTTCATCAGCAGGAAGTCTACATGCAGAATCTTGATCATGATTTATTCTTTGAGGAGTATATTGCATCTCAAAATTATGATTACAAAGATAAATATCTGGAAGAAGCGTTGGAATTAATTTCCAGGCACTATCAAGAGACTCTTACAGCACATGATGTTGCAGTTTATCTGGAGATCAGTGAGAGCTCTTTTGTGAAAATATTCAAGAAAAAGACCGGCTATACTTTCCTGAAATATCTTACCCTGTACCGGGTGAAAAACAGCATTCGTCTGTTGAAGGATAAGAATCTGAGGGTCTGTGAAGTTGCTGACCTTGTGGGCTATACCGATTGCCGGTACTTCGGAGAAATATTCAAAAAGTATCTGGGAATGTCACCTCTGGAATTCAGAAGGGGCAATTAAAGAATTTTGAAGCGTTTGG
>QNBK01000204.1 GCA_003644105.1 Spirochaetota bacterium
CCCGCGGTACATTCAACCACACGGTAGCCGCTCTGGAAACAGATCTTAACGCCAACGGATCGACAGCTGCAGGCAACCTGATTGACGAGGATGATCCTCCAGCCAGTTATTTCATCAACTTCATACCTGGTATGAATTATGATGAATTTCTCAATACCGAGAATTGGCAGCTGAACGGCGGAGGCCGGGAGAACGCGGCTCAAGGCGGCCAGGATATTCCAGGGCTTGTTGATTTCGACAGAGATGGGAAACCCCGAACCGGCCTCTGGTCTATCGGAGCTTACGAGTATTAAGGGTTTCTAAGCGAGCTCCCGCTCGCTATGATTCCAATAGGCGTCTCCGTAATCCACAGTAATCTCTCCGCCTGCTTCGATGGGAATCCGGGCAATGAACACCACATGCCACTCCCCGTTCAGTGGAAAGTGATCGGGTTCGGCTGTTGGTTCTGTTGAGGCATGGTTGGCAAAGCGCAGCAGCCCTCCTGCTTCCCGGGCATCAATTTCCAGCTCCCGGCCGAAGGTTCGCACCCTGGGGAAGCCCCAGGAATAATCCGAGGTATAACCGCCGCCTGAGAGCGGCCGGCCTGGACGGGCCCGGCGTACCTCGCCGGTGTACTCCCCTATCAGCTCTCCGGGTTTCAGAGGGTTCAGGGAAAACAGTCCGTAACCCAGCAGGCCGCCGAGCTGCCGGACTTCCAGTTCGGGGAGACCCTCACCGGTTCGGAGGGCCCCTCCATATTTTGCGGCCAGATTATCAAACTCAGCCCGGTTTCGGTGGTAATAAAGAGTCCGGGTTGCATCAGAGTGTCCCAGAGACAGAGGAGAGTATCTATTTGTTGTGAGATACTCGATTCCCAGACGGTTGAAAAGGGACATGAGGGCGCCAGAGGTCATGCTTCATAATACATGAAAAGGAAACATCAGGCATATCATTACCGGCACCCTTAGAGGACGTATCAGAATAGCAGCTGATTTCAATGAACTGTCACCGGAAATTGAACATATCTTCGAAGGTTATCTTTCACAGTGAATCCTTCCCTGCTTCCGGATACTCGAAGGGAACCCCCGTATCACGGGGAATCGGAGCCTTATGACATTCCTCAATGAGAACAGGCGTTATTACAGCCCGATTTTCATAGCAGAAATTGAAATAAAATCCTCTCTAGGCAAGCTTACAGTGCCTGATGATTATATTGACCACATTGAAGAGAGTGGAATAAATGAGTGGCCTTACCGCAGTTCCGACGCAAAAGCTCTCGGCACTCTGGATTATCATCACAAAGACCCATTCGACCGCATGCTTATTGCATCAGCTGCGGCCCACAATCTTATTAATGTAACTGCGGATGATGCTTTTCACAGTTATCCCATTAAAGTTCGGGCTGTATAGAGATCTCAGAACGTAAAAAAGGGCCGCGCCCCCAAAGGAGTACGACCCTCTCTATATATGAAACCACGGCACAAAGCCGGGTGTTGCTCAAAAGCGATCTGCGGGAAACAGTCGCTTATGGTTAGTGGCGAAGGGACTTGAACCCCTGACCGATCGGATATGAGCCGATTGCTCTACCAACTGAGCTACGCCACCAAAGTCGAGGGCAAATGTAGCGTAATCAGCACCTGAATGTCAACTGAATTTATACGCTCTCCACGCCCCCTCTCCCCTCTACCCCGGGGACTATAAAAATTTCCGCCTCTGAGCTTCGGCCATAAGCCGCTTGTTCCAGGGATTAGAGGAAAGCCAGGCATGTTTGGTCTGATTGTCGTCAAACCGTCCGGCCCGAACCTGAAGGTTGTTGAATGCCCGGCTCATAAAGCGGGTTTGCAGTTCCCTTTCGGTATCCGGAGTAATCAAAACAGCCCAGAGAGCGTAAAGATAACTGAAAGGCCCGGGAACACGGCGGCCGTCTTTTTCCAGCAACGCTGTCAGACGTTCAATTGCTGAAGTATCCCCGGACTCCCCGGCGAGAAAGGCATCAAAGCCCTCAATCCACTCCCCCAGCACATCCAATGGACCCCGGGAGTCGGATAACCGTCCCTCGATAGGGAAGAATCCGTCAGACCAGTCATCGGCTTCTCCCTGAAGGCGGCAGCTGACACGTTCGGTGGAGAGAGCCTTCCCGATGTACAGCCTGGCGGCACTGGAATCACCGGAGAAATAGGCATCTTCGGCAAGAAAGGCGTGGGCCTCCCGGGAATCCGAAGCGGAAAGAAGCAGACTCCGGCCTTCGGCGTTCCCTGCGGCTGAAAGACAGCGCCCCTTCCACAGATTCATAACGTTCTTTTCAGCTTCAAGCCCGTAGAATCCGGCTGTGTGTCCCCCCTCTTCCGCCAACGCGGCAGCCTCACCATAACGCCCCAGCTCCCAGGATATACGGACAGCGGTGAGGGTAAGAAGCAGCCAGAGATCTCTGCGGCCGGCCCGGTGGGCGGTATCCCGGAACTCCCGGCTTTCTCGTCCGGCCCGGGGCAGATTCCCGAAAATAAACTGGGTAACGGTTTCCATGGCGGCGGCGCGGAGAACCCCCCAGGAAGCACTCACCTGAGAACCGATTCGGTGGGCAATACCGAAATGATCCAGCGCATCCCGCACCTTACCGGTTACAAGAAGGGAGAGCGCAAGCTCAAGATGGGCGTGGGTTTCCCCTTCATGGTCGCCGGACTTCTGAAAGTTGAAGAGGGCTTCCTTGGAAGCACTCAGGGCTTCATCCCAGCGCTCCACCGCATAGGAGTAGCGGGCATTGTGCAGCTTGAAACGATCGGAATAGATACCCCGTCCACTGATAAGTGATACAGTTCCATCCCTCACCAGACTCCGGGCCTGATCGGCTTCCCCTGTAAGAAGCACGTAGCGCAGCCTGGCGGCCCCGACAACATTCTGCAGGGATTCCATATCAGAGCCGTCCAGATCGGATAGAGACATGGGCGGGCCGTTTAACAGTAAGCCTGCGGCCCGAAGTCTCCGGTTGGTTAAAAGGCTCTCAAGGAGCCGGTCCAGGATGGCAATTCCCCTGGGAACCGGGCCCCATTGCTCCAGGTAGCGGAACAGACGGAACAGATCGATGGAATCGCCCTGATTCAGGCGCTTATAGAGATATTCACCGAAGCGATCGGCTTCCCTGATATTATCAAGATCTTTTACTGCGGCGTTTACCGGGCCGCCGGGGATGCCCCTGACCCGGCCGTCAGGATCTTCCCGTATCAGCCCGAAATCCACAAGGCCATCGAACCTGGCCCCTTCAACCACCCGTTCCTCATCAGAAGCCAGCCGTTCAACAAGGAGTTTCCGGTCTGCCAGACCGGCAGCGGCATGGGCGAGAAACAAGGTACGCCGAGTTTCTCTGTCCAGGGAAGACACTAGAGCTTCACCGGGATCGGTATCCGCTGAGAACCCCCGTTCAAGTCCCAGAAGTCCGTGAAAGAGTCTGTAGAGACTGGCCCCGGAGTTCTCAGCTAATTTTTCAAGAGAATTTTCATCCGGGATATACCCGGGAGAGGCCTCCCTGACAATTGAATCCCATTCGATATTTTCCGGTTGGCGGAAGGTAACCTCATGCCCTTTACCGGGAAGGGGAAGTACTTCGTCAAAATCATCAGAATCGCGAATGATAATAAGACGAAAAGACTCTTTGCCGAGAAACTCATTGAGAAGAGAACGAAGCCAGGTTACCGCATCAGATCCGGAGAAAAAAGCATCAATAAGAATATAGGCCGGCCGGCCGCTTCTCCTCCGGCGTTCAACATAGGCCTTGACGTAGAGAGCAAAGGCCTGAATCAGATCCACCGGTCCCTGGTCCCGGGAAGTTTCCCGGATTCGGCCCTTTCGGCATTGTTCCAGATACTCGGCCCCTTCTTTTTCCCACCAGAGGCTCTCATCTTCATCAAGATACTCAGAAACAGTTGTTAAAAAGCTGCCCAGCGCCCGGACAAAAGGTTCCATGGGGTCTTCAGCATCCTCGGCAAAGGGAATTACCAGGGGTACACCGCCGTCATCCGGATACAATTCTCTTAAAGCCCGGTATAATGTGGCGCGTTTCCCCGATCCGGGGCGTCCCCTGAGAAGCAGAACACTGCGGTTGTTTTCATCCCGTTCCAGCTGTTCCAGTGCCCCTCGAACCACTTTAAGCCTGTCCGAACGTATCAGAAGGCTCGGCAGCCGCTCCTCCAGTCTGGGACCGGCTTCTTTAAGGCTGCTGACGCAAAAAAGGCCCTCTACAGCCGTGCCATCAAAATATGCGTTAAAATCATCAAGAATATCTTTATCAACCCAGAACCCATTATCATCAGGTACCTTGAAAAGAAGAGATTCCAGCCCGGATGATACGGTACGGCTGTCCCCGGGACTGCCGGATACCAGAACAGTAATGCCGAAAAGTTCTCTATCATTCTCCCTGAGATATTGGTACATGGCCTCAGCAGCTTCAGCTGTTTTCCGTGCTGTTTCACCCAGTGAAGGGGGGAAGTGATACAGTTCATCCTCAACACGCCTGCCGCCGAAACGCTGCGCAATACCGTCAAGTTCCCCCTGAATTTTCAAAATCAGGGCAGGATGGAGTTTTGTTAATTGATTTACGTGGGATATCCCGGTATAAATTAAATAAGAGTACATCAGGTAAAATCCTTACCTATTGTAAACCAGAACAGATAATGCGTCATATAGTTTTCCAGGGCCGAAAATACAAACGCGTCATCATGAATATCAGTGGAGACGCACCCTTTCATGAAATCCTTAAACAGGTGAACGGGTTGGCTATACCCGAAAGCCCTCACGACGATGAACATACCCGGTACGCCATACTGGAACTGATTAACAATTCTATGAGAGCCCATAGGGAAAAAAAGGTTCATGAGAAGATACGCACCGAGCTCAAAGCGGAAAAGGATGTTCTGACTATCCGTATTATCGACCAGGGCGGTGGATTTGACATGTCGGGTTTACCCTACGACATCGATAAATCTGTCGGCGAAATTGATACAAACAGCAACAGTTTTCAGCTATACAGGGAAGAGAACCAGTACAAAAAGTTCGGAATGGGGCTGATTGTCGCAAAAAAGCTCTTTCCCATTTTCGAAATCAGTTTCTACGATGAAAACGATGAAACGATTCCCTACACTCCGGGAAAAGTTGTAGGAACACGAATCGACATGGGAATAAGGTGGAATAATGTCTGAACACCGTATGGAACCCCGAAACCAGGGTTACGCTAAGACGATAATGGATTCCCGTCCCGGTTATCTGCGGAATCTGACTGAGGAGGGCTGTAAAATTGTTACCGTAAGTGCCCTTCCCTACAGCATCGGTGAGGTACTTACATTCCAGATTCTACCTGATGAAACCAGCGGTCTGGACCGGATGACAGTAACAGCGGAATTACGCTGGGAAAAAAAGGACGGTCCCTATTTTGTTTACGGATTTCTCATCTCAAACTTTGCATCGGAGAACGACCGGAAAATTTATTTCAAGCTTGTAACACAATATAATCGTGCTTAACGGCAGAATTTGCCGATGATATAGTTGCATCGGTTATTTTTAACCGCCAAGTTTCAGTGTAGTCTGGATTTATGTAAACTGAGGAGAGATAAAATTGGAACTGAAAATCCGTA
>QNBK01000205.1 GCA_003644105.1 Spirochaetota bacterium
CCAGAATGATACCGACGGCAACAACAAACAACAGCGCAATGATACCCAGTGGAATCTGGTTTTTCTTTTTCTTTCGAGTCCGGGTCCGGCTGCTGCGTTTAATACCGCCTTCGCTCTGGGCGGCCTGCTGTTCATCTCCCATCTTTCCCTCCAATAACAAATCCGAATAGTAAGAAAACACAATATTCACAATCAAGAATATATAACTTATATTTTATCGATATATATTATACCCTTTTAGTATGTTTTATGTTCTTTCCTTATATATACTTAACAATTTCCAGCACATAATATATTCGCCTTTTCGATATGTCAAGCACGATTAATACATTTTCAATAATTTTTTCTCTAATTTAAATTAAGTGGTTTCCATATCTGGAATTACATTCAAAAAATTATCTCTTAATAACGATTCAGATGCTTCACCTGCAACAGTTAAACAATTAAAATCTCCTGTATTGACGTTTAAATAAGGATGCATCCATGACATTTCCCGATCGAGCATGTGGAGTTCTTCTCCACCCCACTGCATTACCCGGTCCTTATGGGATAGGCACCCTTGGAGCACAGGCATTTTCCTTTATCCGCTGGCTGAAAGATGCCGGCAACTCTTACTGGCAGATTTGTCCGTTAACTCCCACAGGTTATGGAGACTCTCCCTATCAGGGATTCAGTGCCTTTGCCGGAAATCAAAACCTTATAGATCTGGTAGAATTGACAAAAACAGGATTTCTGGAAGAGTCCGATCTGACTTCGCTGAATGATTTACCCGAATCCTATGTGGACTTCGGCAGCCTGATTCCGGGAAAAACTGAAGTCCTGCATAAAGCATGGCAGAATTATTCTTCAGATAAACATCCGGAAGAATTTGATGAAAAGTTCAGGAAGTTCCGGGAAGACTCGGCCTCCTGGCTCGATGATTTCTGTTTGTTTATGGTGATAAAAACACTTAATAACGGACGGCCCTGGGATGAATGGGAAAACCCTCTCCGATTCAGAGAACCTGAGGCTTTAAATAAAATCAGAGTTGAATCATCAGATGAGATTGCCTATCACAGTTTTGTTCAATACCTGTTTCACAGGCAGTGGGTAAGGCTGAAGAAACAGGCAAATCTCAACGGTATCAGTATTATCGGAGATCTGCCCATTTTTGTTGCCTATGACTCCTCTGATTGTTGGGCCAATCCTGATCTGTTCCAACTTGATGAGAACCTCAAGCCGACACATATAGCCGGTGTACCACCGGATTATTTCAGTGCCACAGGTCAGCTTTGGGGTAATCCCCTGTACAACTGGGATAAAATGGAAGAAAACGGATTTACCTGGTGGATTTCAATTCTGAAAAATAAACTTGAGCAGTATGATGCACTGAGAATTGACCACTTTCGCGGATTTGCCGCCTACTGGTCGGTTCCCTACGGTGAGCAGACTGCTGTCAACGGGAAATGGATTCCCGCACCCGGGAGAAGACTTTTTAAAAGGGTAAGAGAAGTCCTGGGAGAATTGCCTATAATAGCCGAAGATCTGGGTGTTATCACCGATGATGTCGTGGAATTGATTAACGAATTCGGTCTGCCGGGAATGAAAGTTCTTCAATTCGCATTTGATTCATCGGAAGAAAACGATTATCTACCCCACAACTACGATAAGAATTGCCTTGTATACACAGGAACTCATGATAACGATACAACTGCCGGATGGTATTCATCTGTAGATAAGCACGATAGAACCTATGCATTATCGTATATGAATCTCCCATCGGATGCGGATGCAAAAGAGGTTACTTCTGCCATGATAAGAACAGCTTTTGCCGCAGTTTCCAACCTGGCTATAATACCTCTGCAGGACATACTGGGATTGGGCAGTGAAGCCCGCTTCAACACCCCGGGAACCCTCGGTGGGAACTGGTGCTGGCGGATAAAAGAAAACTCTCTTACACCGGAGAAGGCCTCTGAACTCCGGAAATTGTCAGATATCTACGGACGAAGAGGTTATAGTAACTGAGGAGATATTCCTATGTTTTCACATTCAAAATATTTTTTTTTTGAAAGGACATACCGATAATAAATTTGAATAAATCAACTCACGGAGGATGAAATGCGCGATTTACTGAAAGAGTTTGACAACGGCGTTACTGTCATCAAAGAATGGAATACCGATGATACAGGAAAAACCATTGAACGGTTTGTTGTAACCCAGAACGAAAAGGATGTAAGATCCTACCCATCCATTAAACGAGCCATGGACAGAGCAATCTCAATAGCCTCAAAAGGTCTGAGAAAGAAATAGCCACCCCAGCATGCCTCGATAATTATCAAACATGTCAGATATTTAATGGTAGACCGGTAATATTTTTCTTTATACTTTATATCCAGAGAGGCATATATGCGAAAAAAATCAATATTACTCATAGTCGTTATAACAATTTCTCTGGCAGTTGCAATTCCGGTGTTTGCCGAATATCCACCCCAGGGTTGGACCGACAGTATCACCGAAGGTATCGCTCAAGCTGAACGTGAAGGCAAAATGCTCCTTCTTGATTTCACAGGATCCGACTGGTGTGTATGGTGCTCAAAGTTGGAATCAGAAGTTTGGACAAAACCGGAGTTTGAATCCTGGTCCCGCAATAATCTAGTGAAGGTATTTCTGGATTTTCCCCAGACAATCAGCTTATCCGATGAGCAAAAGCTTCAGAATCAACTTCTCCAACAGTACTTCGGCGTTAAAGGCTACCCCACAATATTTCTGCTGGACAGCAATCTGACACCGCTCTTGCAGACCGGCTACCATGAAGGTGGACCCGGGGAGTATATTCGTCATCTTAAAGAGGATAGAAATTTAAAGGTAGAATCACCTGAGACGTTTAGAACTTCATTCCGCGGTGTTATTGAAGAATACATCGGACCGATAGGGTAGCATCTTCAGTCCTCCAGAATAAGAAGCTCCACCCGCCGATTCTGTTTACGGCCGGATTCGCTGTCATTTGAAGCCTGCGGTTCATCGGAACCTACTCCCTCATAAATCAGCCTTCGAGGATCTATTCCCCGGAGACTGAGCTCATCGGCGATGGCTTTGGCCCGTTCTTCAGACAGCTTTTTTTCATCCTCCGGCCGGCCCACATCTGCCGTATGGCCGCGGACAAGAATGGTGCGATCCGGTATTCCTTTCAGAATACCCGCCAGTTCATCAAGCAGGGACTTATCCTCAGGAAGCAAAAGCGCCAGATCCGGCTGAAAATGAAGATTCATCAGGGTAACCGACAATCCTCTCGGGGTATCTGTAATCACGATATTCTCTGAATCATCAATCTCAGATCCAATAACAACCCTGTCTCCGAACTGATTTTTGAATTTTTCCTTAATTCCGCTTGAATCCAGGGGTGGTACCCCATCCCAGAAAATCAAGGCAAAACCATCTCGATTCTCAACCCGGGAATCCGCCCATTTCCAGTTTTCCTTCAGATTATCCCGGGCCATAACAGGTGAACCGGTTTCAGCATCAACCACCAGACTTACCCGATGCGAGCCTTCAACCTGATTCAGGAAGCTGTCAATATCAGGGTTTGAACCTCGGTATCTGATAGCCCACTGTACTTCAAAATAACGGGCATCACGGCCCATATACGGCTTAATACCGATGTACCTGTAGGAAGCCGTCTGGTTCAGTACGGCTCTATCACCTTGAGGACCAAAAATGAGAATATCAAGGGGAGCTTCCCAGTAATCTCCCGGCTGCAATTCTTCTTCCGGGAAAGTCGGGAATCCCCGTAATCTCGGAAAACCGTTTCCTGCTTCAATTACAGCCCCGCTGTATCCAAGTGTAAAACTGACTGCTTCACTCTCTTCCAATCGAGCGGCAACAGGCATACCGTCTTTTTTGGTTGCACCGAGCAGCCAGGCATCTCCGTTAACGAGCCATCCGGCTGGTATCTCTTCCTGCTTCTCATAAACCTCCCGCAGTTCACGGTTGGCGTATCCGATGTAACGCCCGTTTTCCCGAACCCGGTAATCCCAGCGTGTTGTAACAGTCCAACGTCCATTCCCAGCATCCCCTGTAGGTGGGGGCTCGGAACTCTGAGAAAAAACGCTATGTACCGAAAACAACAACTGTATTATTAAAAATCCCCGGAGAATAACTTTCAACTTCATGCTTATATTATATACATATAAGCGATTATCTTACGGTTTCTTTCCCGGGGCTATCCATCTGAAGGCTATCCAGAGCGATGGCCAGATTCCGATCGGGTATGGATGTGATTCTCATCTGCTGAGTATTGTGGAAAACAGAACTCAGAGGACGGTGAATCCGCTCTTCGTAATAGTTACTCATTGCGGTATCCCCCTCGGGCAGTTTATCCTTTGTTTCATGGTTCTTAAATCAAAGAAAACAACTGCTGTCCATATATTACTTGCTTCTTCCCTGTTTGTATTATCAAACTGCGCCACTACCGTCCCACCTCTGCAGCCGGGAAGTCTAATGGAAGAAGAAGACGGACTCACCCCGATGCAGACCCGTCTGGTTGATGCCGCCTACTGGGCCAGGGGTCGTAACGATGTGTCCTGTAACAATAAAAGTTTCGCCATGGACTGCAGCGGTGTAGTATCTGCTGTCTACTGGAAAGCCGGAATAGACCTCCAGGCAGCCTACCCTCTTTATACGGGAAATGGTGTAACCAGAATCTACAGGTATCTGGAAGACAAAAAACTGCTCTACAGACCGGATGAACCCGCCCCGGGAGATATTGTTTTCTGGGATAACTCATACGATAAAAACAACAACGGTAAAGCGGATGATGAACTGACTCATATCGGTATGGTGGTGGAAATCAGTCCCAGGGGGGATGTTACCTATATCCACCACGATTACATCAGCGGGGTGATTTTTGCCCATATGTATCCACCGGATCCTTCAGATACAGGCCGGAACAACGGCATGCGCATACAATCCCTGGGACCTACCCCCGATGGAAAATCAACTGCCGGCGACCTGTACCGAAAAGCGGGCAGAGGCTGGGAGCTGGAACCGGCAGGTTAACCCCGGGATGCTGTTACAATAATATCCACAACCTGAACGGCATCAAATCGATCGGTGTTTATAACAAGATCTGCAATGGAATAATCGTTGTTATCAATCCCGTATAATTTTTTATACCGGTTGAAATCTCTTTTATCCCGAACCGTTGTGGCCTTCATCTGATCTTCCAGAGTTCCGCCTTCCCTCATCTTGATACGAGCAGCCCTTACTTCCGGAGACCCGGTGAGAAAAACCTTTAAATCGGCATCTTTGAGCATCCAGATGGCCAGCCGGGATCCGAGAACCGAAGGTTCTTTCCGGGCCAGA
This sequence comes from Spirochaetota bacterium, assembly GCA_003644105.1. GTDB lineage: Bacteria > Spirochaetota > Spirochaetia > DSM-2461 > DSM-2461 > UBA2779. Next base: position 5,341 of record QNBK01000205.1, read on the forward strand.
GCAACTTGAGTTTTATCAACCCTCAAATCGTCCTCATCACCGGTTTCAGCCCGGCGGCAGACATCATCAAAACTGATACCATCCTCATCAGCGATGGTTCTGAAGGTGTAGTTTACCAGCTTCAACCCAAGGCGTTCGGCCAGAAGGCGGCTTACCGTGGTATTCCCGCATCCGCTTCGTCCGGATATGGCAATCCGCAGCCCGTTCTTATTCGACATTACGCAGCTGCTCCCGTACCTTTTCCAG
>QNBK01000206.1 GCA_003644105.1 Spirochaetota bacterium
GGATCCGGCAACTTCAGGCAGTTCGAGGTTGAGATCCAGATTGATACCCCAGATCTGGTCGTAAGCACTCAGGGCAGATGATGGGATGAGCAGGATAAACAGAATTAACAGAAAAAAGACTGATTGCGGTTTTTTCACATCACACCTCCCTGAGGACTTTCGGTTACAAAGGTGATACCAGTCAAGACCTCATAAGGCGGCATGGAACGGGTGGTATAAAGACTTGAGGGTTCAACATAACCTTTGAACCCGGCTTCCAGAGCCGCATACCGGGGGGTTCCGGCAACGTTGAACATCCCGCCGCCTTTTATCTCAAAACTCTTGAAGAGAGCCAGGTAGAAGAGCCCCAGACTGATGGGGTCGTCTGGCGATACTTTCCTGACATGTTTGGCGAACTTCTGCTCAAGAGCCCATGCGTAACCGTCTTCAGGAACAGTATCCAGAGGCAGATTTCCCGAAGCCTGAGCTATCAGAAGAAGGCTTGTGGCCACATCGGCAGCATCCTTCTCCAGAAATTGATCCAGCAGTTCGTTGGACTGCCCCCAGAGGCTGACGGATAGAACAATCAGTGCGGCAGCAAATACAATCTTTTTCATAATATATCCTTTCTCTTTTCAATTATATTCTTCTTTTTGAAAAAAGCCACAAACAGGGAAAACTTATTGTTCTGCTATTCTACCCGAAATACCCTCCGAACGAATCTCTTTTTCTAAAAAATAATAAGGCAATCTTTCCATTACTGGCATGAATCAGCTCTATTCACTACTCTTAACAAATGAAAAAGAGTACTACCTGGGAACAAACCTTTGTCATGATTAAACCCGACGGTGTGAAGAGAGCTCTTATCGGGACGATTATCTCCCGTTTTGAACGGGCCGGACTTACCCTGACGGGTATGAAGCTGGTGGAAGTTGATAGGGAAAAAGCCGAAGTACACTATGAGAGTCATCGGGGTAAATCGTTCTTTGAACCTCTGGTGGGGTTACTCACCTCAGGGCCGGTGGTGGCCATGTCTTTTGAAGGGGCTCACGCTATTTCAGTGGTACGGAAGATTGTCGGAGGTACCGAACCCCTGGAAGCGGCCCCGGGAAGCATCCGGGGAGATTTCTGCCACATGAGCTACCCCCGCAGCAAGGAAAGACTGGGGGTGATTCCCAATCTGATTCATGCCTCAGACTCCTCTGAAAGTGCTGAAACCGAACTGACCCTGTGGTTTGATAAAGATGATTTCGCTCAGAATTATGAACGCTCTGATGCCGGATTCATGTAGTTTGAGACAGTGGCGCTGATATGCCGGGTTTTGATAATCTCTCCCCTCAGATAGTTCTCTCAGCTGTTGAATCGGCTTTCGGGCTGCAGCTCCAATCTGTGGTTAACCCGTTTCCCAGTTATGTGAATCGGGTGTACGGGTTGAACAGCGTTGATGGAGATTCTTATGTGGTGAAATTCTACCGACCGGAAAGGTGGAGCCGGGAAGCGTTGCTTGAAGAGCACAGTTTCACCGGGGAACTGGCGGACGAGGAGTTTCCGGTGGTTCGATCACTGAAGGATGTTGACGGGGATACTCTTGCTGAACTCTTACTGGAGAACGGCAGCATGGAGACTCTCTATTATTTCACCCTGTTTCCCAAACGTTCCGGCCGTCTTTTCGATGCCGAAGGGGATGAGGCCTGGCTGCGGATCGGAGCTCTCTGCGGCCGATTGCATACGGTGGGAGCAAGAACATCATCGAAGTTTCGCCAGATTATCTCACCTGAATCCAGCACTGCCGGCCATATCGCATCTTTACTTGACGAGGACGTGGTTCCCCGGGATATGAGGCCTGAGTTCTCAGAAATAACCGGTCGGGCTCTGTCTTTGATTTCCCCTCTTTTCACAAATGTTCCGTTTATCAGACTTCACGGCGATCTTCATCGGGGTAATATTCTTGACAGGGCTGATGAGGGTCTTTTGTTAATTGACCTCGATGATATGGCCGCCGGGCCGGCGATGCAGGATCTCTGGCTCCTGATGCCGGGAAGGTACGGTGAAGTGGGAAAAGAAATGGCACTCCTGGCCGAGGGGTATGAAAACTTCCGGCCTTTCCCCTGGGAACAACTGTCCCTGATGGAGCCTCTGCGGCTGATGAGGATGATTCATTTTATCGCCTGGTGTTCAAAGCAGCGTTATGATAAAGATTTTCATTCCCACTTTCCCGACTGGGGCAGCCGGGGCTGGTGGATTCAGGAAATGGAAGATTTAAAAGATCAGATATCGGTTATCGAATCGGGAATGAACTCATCCCCAGATTCTTAAGGGTTTTAACCGTTTCCTCCAGTCCCGGAAGCTTCGGAGCCAGATCATAAGCCCGGAATATCTCCCGGGCGGCATCTTCATCCCGGCCTTCGGCGGCCAGAAGTTCGGAAAGCAGCTTTCTGAGACGGGCCTCTTCCCGGGGATGATAGGAAAGTTTTACCAGGTCTGATAAAAAGGCCATACGCAGCCTGTTATCCTGATCGTTGGGAAGACTGTGTCTGACGATTGCCGCCATACGATCCAGTACTTCCACATAAAAGTGCTTGAAGTAGGGGTCTTCCTCTTCAAGCTCTGCAATACCCCGAAACAATCTGTAAGCCTTTACAAGAGCTTCCTGTTCCAGATAGGCCTCAGCCAGCATGAAAGCGTAATCCATGAAGTCTTCCCGGTCCAGATAACGGCGGAGGGAAAAGAATCCCCCGGTCTGGGCTTCATCGTAGAGTTCCACCGCTTCAGCATCCAAATCGTGAAGAAGGTCGTAGCATATCAATCTGGCAAGACTTTCAGGGTCGTCTTTCTTCCCGCTGAGAAGGTCCCTGTAATCCCAATCGGTTACTGTCCCCCTCTTCCGGGAGGCACGCCAGGTTTGGTCGTAGGCTTCCCTGGTTGTTTTACTCGAGAGAACCTCATAGGCTTCTTTAAGGGCCAGAAACCTGGCGGTGCCCTCATCACCGCTGAGGTCCGGATGAACTTCTTTGGCTTTGCCCCGGTAAGCCCGGCGAATCTCTGTTCTGCCGCTCTCCGGCTTGAGTCCCAATATTGTGTAATAATCTTTCAAGCCAGTCTCCACAGAAATTCTGAATGCACGGGTTGATTACCCATCTGTGCATCATAATGGGAAATATACCTGTTGGTCACCTAAAACTTTTCTTTGTTACTTCTCCTGAAACAACAGCTGCCCGTATACTGTTATTATGGAAGCCGCTCAACTTAACCGATATGGTTTTTCTCTCCGGTATAAAGACGGTCGGGCCGTTCTTGTTGTCAGTCCCGAAAAAGAGCGCCTGCGTCCGGTTTACGCTGATGATATTGCAGCCCGGATGAGGATTCTGGGGATTCCCCCGGTATCCGCCAGAAAAATCCGCGAAATTATCAACAGGGAAAGCGGGATGCCTGAAGCTTTGATTGATTGGCCGGCAGGGGCACAGCTCAGCGCTCATGTCACAGTGAACATATCAGAGGATGGGATGAAGGCCGAAGTGGTGGTTCAACCACCCCGCCCCGGGGGTGCTCCTGCAGACAGAGAAATGATAGACGCAGCTCTTTCTGAAAAAGGTGTGATAAAGGGATTCGATGAAGAAGCACTCCAAGCTCTGCTCGGAACCGGGAACTCAGGATACTCAAGAATTGCGGCCTGGGGAAAGGCTCCGGTAAAGGGTCGATCTGAGAGGACTGAATGCCTGTTTGTTACCCGTCGGGGGAAACCCTGGAAAGAGCTGAACAGCGGCAGGATTGATTTAAAAGAACTTAACTTCATTCAGAACAGAAAGGCCGGAGAACTACTGGCACAGCATATCCCAGCAATCCCTTCAAAAGACGGCTTTGATGTTTTGGGAAATATGATTGAAGCAGAGATTCCAGAGGATGAGATTCTCATTGAAGCCGGAGAAGGTGTCCTTGAAACCGAAGAAGGGCTGACGGCTGAAATTGACGGCAATGTCCGGCTTGCAGAGGGTTTTATTACCGTTGAACCCATGGTAATTGTAAAGGATGTGAACTACTCAACCGGGAATATCGATTTTGACGGCTCGGTTTCGGTTGAAGGAACTGTGGCCGATGGCTTTACGGTGCGGGCTACCGGAGATATACAGATTGGAAAAACCGTTGGTCGAGGGCAGTTGTTTGCCGGAAGAAACCTGGTTCTCCAGGCCGGGTTTGCCGGAGATGGAGAAGGTTTCTGCAAAGTGCAGGGAAGTCTCTACAGCAAGTTTCTGGAGGGGGCAAAAGCGGAGGTGGCAGGAAATCTTGTTGTTACTGAAGCGGTGCTCCACTCGGAGATCGAAGTGGGGGGCAATCTCATTCTCAGCGAAGGCCGGGGAGAAATAACAGGCGGTTCTGCAATGATCGGCGGCGGGATAAGCTGTAAGCGAATCGGGAATATAAACGCCGGGGCCACCCGGATATTTGCCGGATGCCCCCCGGGAAAACTCAATGAATTTTTCCAACTCGGAAGAATACTGAAAACTCTCAGAGAAGAAATTGACGATCTGGACCGTCAGTTTGGCTATTTAAGTTCAAAATCCGGAGCAGATCAGCGGGAACTCCAAAAGCTGGAACAGGGAAGGGAGCGGCGTAAAAAGCGCCTTCAGGATGGAGCCTCAGAGTTAAAAATAATGCGTAAAGACTCAGCCGCATCCGAGGGCACGGTAATTGCCGTTCAGGACCGCCTGTTTCCGGGAGCCGCCATATCCTTCGGTCTGGAGGAGTTCCATCTCGGAGATAAAGGGTTGGAAAGAGTGCTGCTCCGCCTGGAAGGCGGCAGAATAGTTGTACACGGGTTGAAACCCGGAGAGGAGATTAATTTCCCTTCCGATTCTGCCCGATAAGAATCCCGGAAATAATAACGGCCAACCCGGCAACAGTTGCCGGACGTATCGTTTCACCCAGAATAAGAGAAATCCACAGAAGGGAGATAAAGGGCCCGAGGTAAACCAGGTTTCCGATCCGGGCCGGTGTCCGGGTTCTTTCAAGAGCGGCGTTCCATAAAAGAAACGTGATACCCATCTCAAAAAGGCCCACCCAGATTACGGATATCCAACCGACAGAACTTGAAGGAACGGCCCGGCCCTGTCTTATCCAGAACACGGCGAGAACTATCAATGCCGTACTGAAACTGATAAACAGTCTCAACGTTCCCTCTATACGGATCCGGGTGCCTGCAAGCCATGAGAACGCCCAGATAATTCCACTTCCCAGTGCCAGAGCGATACCCACCGGGTTCAGTTTTTCCAGGCTGTCTCCGGGCCGATGAGCAATCAGCACAACTCCGGCAAGGCTGATAAAAAGCCCGAGAAGGTCTCTTCCCGTCGGCTTTTTCCCTGATATGGGAGCAGCCAGAAGGGCCAGGAACAGGGGCCAGGTGTAGTTTAAAGGCTGAGCAGCCTGGGCGGGGAGTTTGTTATAGGCGGCAAAGAGAATCCAGTAATAGGCCAGAGGATTTAGTAAACCCAGAGCTGCAGAATAAATAACAGAACGCCGGGAAGCAGTAAATTGGAACTTTACACCCTGCCTGATGAGTAAAACAGCACCAAGACTTAACCAGGAAAAAAACACAGATAC
>QNBK01000207.1 GCA_003644105.1 Spirochaetota bacterium
AATTTAACCATTCAAGAAGGTGAGATGCTCTCTATTGTCGGGACTAACGGTGCCGGGAAGTCCACCCTTGCCAAGTTGATATGTAAGTTTGAGAACCACTCACGGGACACTGTGTTTTTTACCGGAAAGGATGTTTTTAATCAGTCCATTTCTGAAAGAGCCTCTTTTGTCGGCTATGTGATGCAGAACCCGAATCAGATGATTACTCAGACTCAGATATACGATGAAATTGCCTCTGGACTCAGGTTGAGAAAAGTTCCGGATGCAGAAATTGATGAACGGATAGATCGTGTACTGGAAATCTGCGGACTGACGAAGTTCAAAAAATGGCCGATTTCAGCTTTGAGCTACGGGCAGAAAAAAAGGGTTACCATAGCATCAATACTGATACTGGATCCCAAAGTCATCATTCTGGACGAACCCACTGCCGGTCAGGATTATCACCATTATACGGACATTATGAAGTTTCTGGAGAAGGTGAACAAACTCGGTGTCACCATCATTATGATTACTCATGATATGCACCTGATGCTGGAATATACCCGTCGCTCCATTGTTATCAGCGACGGGGTAATTGTAATTGATACTGATTCCACTGAGGTTTTAACCAATCCGGAGATAATCTCCAAAGCCAGTTTGAAGGAAACCTCTCTTTTTCATCTTGCAAATGAAGTTGGAATCACCCCTCCAAAGTCTTTTGTCGACAGGTTTCTGGACTACGAAGCAGGTTTGAAATATGAATCTATTTAACTACAGTTATGAAGATACCTTCATACACCGGCTTTCGGGTTTAACTAAACTGTTATCATTCATGGCATTAACCGGTGTGGTTATGTATATATACGACATCAGGGTATTTGCGGCTATTCTTATTTTTTCATTTTCAGTGATGAGAGCTGCCAGGATAAGAATGCGTGATTTAAAGGTTATCTTTATTTATGTGGGCATCTTCTTTGTTATCAATGCCGTTCTTTCGTTTGTTTTTGCACCGACATTCGGCCCGGAAACCTACGGTTCCTATACATTGTGGATTCCCATTGCCGGGAAGTACAACCTGACATACGAACAGGTCTTTTATCAGATTTCCAAAATTTTCAAATACAGCTCTGTGGTACCTCTTGGGGTGATATTTCTATTTACAACCGATCCCAGTGAATTTGCCTCCAGCCTGAGTGCTATATTTGTTCCATACAAAATATCCTATGCCGTATCCCTCACTTTAAGGCATTTTCCGGATATTCAGAAAGAGTACGGTGATATTTCCAAGGCTCAGCAGGCCAGGGGATTGGATATCTCCAGTAAAACATCCTTCTGGCACCGATTTAAAAATGCCGCAGCCACCATGATCCCCCTGATTTTTTCTTCCCTGGAACGGATAGACGTTATTACGAATGCCATGCATCTGAGAGGTTTCTCAAAGCATAAAAAGAGAACCTGGTACAGCCGCCGTAAACTGAAAAAAGGTGATTTTGCAGCTCTGGCTGTCAGTTTCGGAATAGCCGGGGCGGCAATTTACATTGCTGTTTTTGTGAATCACGGAAGGTTTTACAATCCGTTCCAGTAGAATTACTCAGCCGGGTTGGCTGAGATTCTCAGGATTCAGTCCTTCCAGTTCTGGAAGGATGAATCGGCCGTCTTTACGAATCAGCACGTCGTCGAACCATATCTCTCCGCCGCCGTTCTGCTCTTCCTGCAGAAGAACAATATCCCAATGGAGGGCGGATTTGTTTCCGTTGAAGGCATCATCGTAACTGTTCCCCGGGGTGAAGTGGATGCTGCCCCTGATTTTTTCATCAAAAAGTGTGCTGTTTACCGGTCGGTCCACATAAGGATTCACTCCGATGGCAAACTCTCCGACATAACGGGCGCCCTCATCAATATCGAGAACCAGATTGATTCTTTTATTGTCATTGGCGGTTGCTTCGACTAGTTTCCCCTTTTCAAAACGGAAACGAATATCTGTGTATTTAAAGCCGTCATGAATTGAACTGGTGTTATACGCAATAATACCGTTTACCGATTCCTTTACCGGAGCCGTATAAATTTCACCGTCGGGGAGATTCAGTTCACCGGCGCAGGGGATTACCGGAATGCCTTTAATACTGAACGAGAGGTTGGTTTCCCCGGGTCCGAGTATACGAACTTTGTCAGTTTTTTCCATCAGGGCTTTTAAAGGTTCCATGGCCCGGCCCATTTTTTTGTAGTCTACAGTACAAACATTGTAGAACCAGTCCTCGAATTCCTCACCGCTCATTTCAGCAGACTGGGCAAAGGCACTGGTAGGATAGCGGAGTACCACCCATTTAGTATGGGGCAGTCTAATTTTCATGTGGACTGGAGAATTGTATTTTTCCATATACATCCTCATAGTTTCAACAGGTAGGTCCGAGAGTTCCATATTATTCTCAGGGGCTGTAAAACCGACATAGGCATCCATCATTTTCATCTGGTACGCATCGGTCTTTGCCGCCAGCTCAAGCATTTCGGGGCTGGCATCTTTCAGCCATTCACGGATTGTTTCCTGATTCTCAAATTTGTAAACAGGTAAAGCGCCGACAGCTTTGGATGCTTTTACTATGGCTCTAACCAGGGGCTCCGAGGCAAAGCCGGTTCCCTGTATGAGGACTTTCTCGCCTTTTTTCAGCTCCAGGGAGTGGTTGACGATGATACTGGCCAGTTTGTCATTTCTTGGATCGTGCATGAGAGTATAATAATACTTCTACACCTTGGCGGTGAAGAGTCCGGCAATCTCCCCGGCCATAAAAAAAGATCCGGTTATCAGTATCGGCCTTACCCCTTGAGAACGTTCGGCAGCAGCCTCCCAGGCTTCTTCGGGTTCGGGAATAAGAGTTACATCGACACCGGTTTTCCTGAACGATTCGGCTACAACTGCCGGATTGCTGGGTTTAAATGTACCCGGAGTACTGATAATCACCTCACGGAAGCAGGGATTGCTTCCTCCGCAGAGTTTTCGGGCCATAGATTGATGGTCTTTACCCTCCACACTTCCGAAGAGCAGAATGGGCCGTATGTCATCATCTTCTGCTGTAATCCGGATGAAGGCCTCGGCCAGGGCCGCCACTGATCGCGGAGTATGGGCTCCGTCCAGAACAACCGCCGGATGATGCTGGAGAAACTGGAATCGGCCGGGGAGACTGACTTCTGTAAGAGCCTTGGATCCTCCGCAGAATCCACTTTCCAGCTCTCTTACAACCATCAGGGCCAGGGCGGCATTATTCGCCTGTATCCGGCCCCCCATGCTCAGGCTGATTAATTCCTGATTCCCGTTTTTCCAACTCAGCTGCCAGGAGAACCTGTCCTCAGTGTCTGATGTTTGTCCCATTGTTATACTGTGCAGACTCAAAGGGAGCTCCAAAAGCTTCATGCCTGTTTCAGCGGCTTTTCTTTTTATTACCTGCCGGGTTATGAAATGCTGCGATGCAGAAAATGCCAGCCCCCTATAAGGGACAGATTTCATTATTCCAGCTTTCTCTTCGGCAATATCTTTCAGCCGGTTTCCAAGTATTTCCGTGTGCTCTCTCTCAATGGGAGTGAATACCACCGCCTCAGGACTGGAGATAACGTTGGTGGCATCAAGCCGGCCGCCCAGTCCTGTTTCAAGCACAGCTGTATCACAGCCTGAATCTCGGAAGAGGAGAAAGGCAAAGAGGGTGAGCAGTTCAAATGTGGTGGCCCCGCCTTCTCCTGGAAGATTTCCTTCAATTTCCGGCAGCTTTTTAATAAGCATCTGTGCAGTTGACAGGCCGGCTGTTTCGGGAAAATTCTCTCCCTGGATGCGGAATCGTTCCCTGTAATTCAATAGATGTGGAGATGCGTACACTCCAACACGTCGGCCGGCGGATGTCAGCAGGGCGGCGATGTAGGCGGCGGTGGAGCCTTTCCCCTTGGAACCGGCCAGATGAATGCTCCGGAAGGATTCCTGGGGGTTTCCGAAGGCTCCGCAGAGGGCTTTCATTCGGTCCAGACGGTACACACGGTTGGGATTTCCCAGGGGAATACCTTTTTCCAGGTTGGTGCGGGCTTCGAAAAAGGAGAAAGCCTCATCCAGATTTTTCAGTTTGTTCATCGCTGCCACAACTGTTAACGGCCGGATTTTCCAGCTGCTGTCCAGTCGATAAGGGCCCTCTGGTGTGCAGGGAATCCTTCATATCCGGCCAGGGTTGCGGCATGGGATCGGAGGTTTTCCAAACCTGATTCAGACAAATAAACCACGCTGGAACGTTTCTTGAAATCTCCTACAGAAACGCCGGACCATGTTCGGGCATTTCCCCCGGTGGGGAGGACGGCGTTGGCCCCCACAGAGTAGTTGGCGGCGGAAAAGGGGACGTTGTCTCCCAGGAGAATCTCCCCGGCATTGGTGATGAGCCCAAGGGTGGCAAAGGGGTCGGCAGTGCGTATCTGAAGGTGCTCGGTGGCAAAGAGGTTGGCCAGTTCGGCGCCTTTCACTATGTCTTTCACTATGAGAATTCCGCCGTAACCGGACATCACATCGGCCACAAAAGTCCGCCGTGGCTCGGGTAGATTATCACCGAGTTCAGAGAGTTTTTTGCTGACCTCTTGCGCCAGAAGTTCTGAATCTGTGATTAAAAGTGCCGCAGAGTCAGAGCCGTGTTCGGCTTCCACCAGGAGGTTCCGTGCGATATCAACAGGATCGGGAGTGGCATCGGCCAGGATGATGGACTCAGAGGGTCCGGCGGGGAGTCCGCAGTTCAGAACATCACTTAAAAGCCGTTTTGCCGCAGCCACATACTTACTTCCCGGTCCCAGACACTTATCCACCTTTTCCACGGATTCGGTACCGTAGGCCAGGGCGGCCCAGGCCTGTGCTCCCCCCATAGCGTAAACCTCGTTTACCCCGCAAAGTCCGGCGGTGTAGAGACAGGCGGCATCCAACCGGCCTTTTTCATTCGGCGGACTGGCCATGACGATACGTTTTACCCCGGCAATCTGTGCCGGAACTGCCATCATGTAGAGCATCGAGGGAAAGCTTCCACGGGCCCTGGGCACATAGAAACCTGCAGAAGCTATGGGCAAAGTGCGCTCACCAGCCATAATTCCCGTTCTGATTTCCTTCCAGTGAATGCCGTTGGGCACCTGATCGGCGTGGTAACGTCTCACATTTTCCACCGAATATTCCAGGGCGGCTTTTACTTCGGCTGAAAGTAGACCTTCGGCCTCTTTAAAATGGCTTTCGGGAACCCGGATCGCTGTATCAAGAGGGGCTTTATCAAACCTGTGGGTCAGTTCTCTGATTGCAGAATCTCCGCGGCTGCGGACATCTGCAAGTATAACGGCCACCAAATCACTTACTTCGGCGATATCAATTTCCGAGCGGGAGAGAAGTTTTTCTTTATCTTCAACGCTGAGCTCAGACCAGCGCCGGGAGCTAATTTTCACTTGGGAGCCTCCGTTGAGGGGTTGGTGACACTTTACCGGGAGTTGCAGGGGGATTCAAGCGTGCTAAACCAGACCGACTTCGATACGGCCTCCGAGTTTGATTGAATCGTCAGGTTTCAGGCGAATGGACTTTCCCGGTAACAGCCGTTTATCA